>DATFQX010000299.1:0-4493 GCA_035263865.1 Xanthobacteraceae bacterium | reverse complement strand
GGCGGTCGCAACTCATTGAGATAAATCCTCGTCGCCGGGACCATGCTGAGATTGGCGACTTCGATCCGCCCCAGACCGTGCTCGCGACACAATTCGACGCATTTCCGGAAGTGCTGATTCGCGCTTGCCATTCGCCCACGCGCATACTCCGCGTCTCCAAGCCCGCCCAGCGCTGCGGCCTCGCGCTCGGCCGATCGCGCTTGCTGTGCCAACTTTCGGCTTAGCTCATGCTCAAGCAGGCAACCCTCAATGTCGCCGCGCGGGAAGAACAGATTTCCCCTCACGTAATGGATGCGCGCCCGCTCAGTTATGAGCTCTTGCTCAACCGCCTCTTTCTCAGCGCTTTCAAGGTCAGCGAAGGCTCCCGTAAGGTCGTCTGCGACGCGCTTGACTGCTGCGAGCCCAATCAGGGCCCGGCACCGCTCAGGCCCAGGCCCAGTGGCGGACAGTGCACTTCGATAGGCCAATCCCGCTGCGGTCATGTCGCCCAGATCGTGCAGGATATCTCCCTGAAAGCGGGCCAGAGCGGACCGGTCGGCGGCCTCAACAGCGAGTTCCAGGCCGCGCTCGACTAAGCGCCGCGCTAACTCGTAGCGGTACCCAGCGGCCTCGGCCTGGGCTGCGGCGAGATAAGCGCGCGGAGCAATCGGGTGGTTCACGAAATGTGACACCGTCCCCCCTCTTTTTTGATCGCAGGAGATCATGGCGACATCGAGCAAAGTGCCTGCAATTCCACCGCTTTTTAAGGCCGATGCCGCGGCGTTTGAGCCGGAAGTTTCCTGGTGTCCCGAACAGTGCAAGAGGGTGGGCAGGCGCTCGTGTAGAGCTGAACATGCAGCGGTCCCATAGATGGCCCGGAGGTCCGGGCCACTCGGGTCATCTATGGCGAGCCTATATCCTGGGCGACTGAATGTCCGCATCGCTGACGGTGTAGCTCTTGGTCCCGTTGACGATTGCGGAACCGGACAGCGTGATCGACAGCGTCGGCATCTACCCCCTCCGTGTTGTAACAAAACTCCCGCTCGATGGAAGGCTCAAACGCGTTCATCGTTACCCCAGCGCCGGCGCGGCGGCTCGCCTTTGAGCCAACAGATTCCAACAAGCAGGACGCAAAGTAGGCCGACAATGGCAAGATAAGCGCCGGGGTTTACGCTGGGTGGAAAAAGGAATGAGCCAATGCAAGTCGAGCATGCTCATAAGAAGTCGCAACGGGCCAAGGGCTTGGTCGTGATTAAGCCGCCCCATCATCGCCCGCCTCCGCCGCGAATCGCGTCTGAACGAGCGAATCACTCCGCGCGGGAAGCATCAACGACTTTCGCAACAAAATCTGCCATTAAGCGACATCGCTGAATGCCATTTGTCAGCTAGCAGCATGCGCATGCGGTAGGCCAGGCTCAGTCAATGTCCGCATCGCTCCGAAAGCGACCGATGTGTTGCGTTGCCGCGAGGCGCGCGGCACTCAAGGCTGGACAGGGAAGTGGGTATCGAACGTCTTGCTGATCTCCATCACCTTCTCGCTGGTAAACCCGCCGCCGGCGGCGAGCTCGGAGATTGCTTTGAGGTAATGGTCCTGCCCACCCGGCAGGCTCCAGCCCAGCATGCGTCCCGTGATGCCGCCGACGTTCTTGAAGCGGTGCACGACGTTGCGCGGGATGAAGACGATGCTGCCGGGACCTACCTTGGTGGTCTCATCGCCGACGGTCACCTCATAGAAGCCCTCGATGATGAACAAAATCTCTTCCTGTTTGAAATGGACATGGTCGGGCGGGGCTTCGCCGGGCTTGTGCCACGCCACGATGACCGAGGTGGCGCCGCCGGTGGCCTCAGTGGTGAGGAGCACATCCATGTCGAGGCCGAAAGGCTTGATCGACAACGCCTGTTTGGGCGTAACGGCGACGGGCTGGGGTCGGGCTCGTGCGTCCGTGGACGATGTCTCCAGTTCTTCACGATCTGCGAGGGCTGGAATGTCACGCATTGAAGGGGCTCCTATTTTGAGTTTCTCTGGGCGAAAATGACCCCTGGTGCGAAATGCATTAGTTCCTAGATTTCGCAAGGACCCTTGTGTTGGGCTCAACAATGCGAGAGGCGCGCTTCGCCAAGCTGAGCGCCTTTGTGGCTGTCGCAGACTGCGGCAGCTTCACCAAGGCCGCCGCGCAGCTCGGGCTCTCCACGGGCTCGCTCAGCCACACCATCCGCCAGCTCGAAGAGAGTCTCGGAGTCCGCCTGCTCAACCGCACAACCCGTAGCGTGGCGCCAACCGACGCAGGCGAACGCATGCTAACGCGCTTGCGGCCCTTGTTCGACGAGTTCGAGGCAGCGGTCGACTCGGTCAATGCATTCCGCGATCGGCCGGCGGGACAACTACGCATTACCGTGCCGCCGCCCGTCGCCTCCTTCGTGCTCGCGCCCCTGCTCGCCCGCTTCATGGCGCAGTACCCGGAGATCATCCTCGAGGTCTCCGCCGATCCCGCGCTGACCGACATCGTCATCGCCCGATATGACGCCGGAATTCGCCTCGGTCACCGCGTTGCGCGCGACATGATCGCGGTGCGCGTGACGGACGACCTGCGCGTTGTCGTCGTTGCTTCGCCGGACTCTGGCGCGGCATCCCCGGCCAGCAAAACCGCAGGACCTGCACGCGCACAATTGCATCCGCTTGCGCTTTCCAAGCGGCGCATTCGCGCCGTGGCGGTTCGCCATCGGGGGCAAGGTAGTCGAGATTGAGGTCGAGGGTTCGTTGATCGCCAACGAAGCCGGCCTTTTGGTTCAGGCCGCGCTGGGCGGCGCGGGGGTCCTTTACGTGCTCGAAGAATTTGCCGCGCCGATGATAGCGACCGGGCAGCTGGTCCCCTTGCTGGAAGCCTGGATACCGCCACCCTCCGAGGGATTTTTCCTGTACTACCCAAGCAGGCGACAGAACCTGGCCTCGCTACGTGCACTGATCGACTTTCTTCGCGCGAACCTCAAAGCGGCGGAGAGGAAGCGGCGGATAATCGCGGCGAAGCACGACCGGAACCGGCCTTCAATTTCCAAATTGCATACCTAGCTTTCCAGCCGACCGCCTCGGCCTCCCGAGACCGATTGCGTCCCCGAAATTCCACGCAATCGTACCGAGGGGCTGTCTGCTATCGAACGACGAAGAAAAGCATATGACCTATGTCGATGGATTTGTTGCGGCCGTTCCCACTACCAATCGTGAAATCTACAAGAAGCACGCCGAAGCGGCCGCTGTGGTCTTCAAGGAGCACGGTGCGTTAAAATTCGTCGAATGCTGGGGAGATGATGTGCCTGAAGGCAAAGTCACTCGTTTCCCCTGGCCGTCAAGCGCACCCCAAGGCCAAGGATCACGGACGAAGTATAGCAGGTCTTGGAGTGGGTCAGGGGAGCGTATCGCAATTAAAGGCGGCGCCTCTGCGCGGCGCGCGCTGGGCCACCGGCAGAGGTTGCGGGGCTTAGCTGCCTAGCTAGAGCGTGTACTCATGAATCCGCTTTCTGTAAGCGCGGTTCGGTCAATGCCCGCTGGTTATGGGCGTTCCCGAGCCCAAGTACTCGATGGTCGGTAACTTCGCCGCGTGCTGCGCGCGCCCCGCGAGCGGCCAGGCCGCCGCGCCACCCAGCAGTGCGAAGAACTCGCGTCTTTGTAATTGATCGAAAGGCATCGCGTCCGCTGCCTCGCCGGGCTTCTCGGCGCCGATAATCACGGACATTGGCGCATCGCTCCGCGCGACGGCGCAGCCAGAAGTACTCGTCGATCTTGCAGATCAGCGGGAAGCCGTCAGGAGGCGTTGGACGGCATTGGCGAGAAGCGGATACCTTATCCGCCGACCTAACTAACTGCTTACCTATGCCCAAAAGCCGAGGGCGGAAACCGAAGAAAAAGCGTGCTCCAGCGAGCGCGCCAAAGAAGATGATTGCGGGCCCCCTCATTGTTTCGTCAATATAAACGCATAAGCACACAGGACTATCGCGATGGCCGCAAGGACAACAGCCGTTGTAAGCTTCGCGATCTGTTTTATTTTTCGTGTGGGCTGCTCTTGGCGTGGCGCCGTTGCTAACGGCGGCTCTTGGGGTGGCTGCGTCGATAACGCGGGCTCTTGCGGCGTAGTGTTGAAATTATCTAACCGCTTCTTTGGCGCGCTCGCTCGAGTACGCTTTTTCTTTGGTTTCCGTCCTCGGCTTTTGGGCATAGGTAAGCAGTGAACGAGGAGAATTGAACAAGCATTACCCGGTCTGGTGGATCGAGGAGCTCTATCGCGAGTGGGGAGGGGTGCTGGCCTCCCTGAACCGTCGTCCCGCAGCGCCCGCTGCCGGCAGTGGAACCTTAGACGGCCTTGAGCGCTGCCGGGTCTTCAGGCCGCTTATTGATCACCTTGTCGACAATGCCCCACTCCATCGCCATTTCGCCGGTCAGGAAGTAGTCGCGCTCGAGCGCGTCCTCGATCTTCTTGAGCTGTTGGCCGGTGTGCTTCACGTAGATCTCGTTGAGACGTTTC
>DATFQX010000298.1:0-2330 GCA_035263865.1 Xanthobacteraceae bacterium | reverse complement strand
TTCTCGGTTTCTTCGGTAATGAGCGTCCTGAAATCGGCCGATGAGCCACCGAGGATAATCCCGCCCAGGTCCACGAGCTGTGTCTTCAGTTTGGGATCGGCGAGGCCAGCATTGATCTCCTTGTTGAGCTTGTCGACGATCTCGGCAGGCGTGTTTGCCGGTGCGCCGAAGCCGAAATAGCCGCTCGACTCATAGCCCGGCACGAATTCGCTGACGGTCGGAAGGTCCGGCAGCGCGTGCGAGCGCGTGGCCGTGCACACCGCAAGCGCGCGCAGCCTCCCCGCCCTGATGTACTCGATCGAGGCCGGCATGGTGTCGAAACCGACCTGCACCTGTCCGGCGAGAAGATCGATTAGCGCGGGCCCGTTGCCGCGATACTGAATATGAACCATGTCGACGCCGGTCATCAACTTGAACAGTTCGCCAGCCAAGTGACTGGAGGTCCCTGCGCCGGGCGACTCGACGTTGATCTTGCCGGGGTTTGCCTTGGCATAGGCGATAAACTCGGGAACGGTCTTGGCGGGAACCGATGGATGCACCACCATAACGTTGGGCACGCGGAAGATGCCTGCGATCGGCACGATGTCGCGGAGGAAATTGTAATTGAGCTTGCCTTCGAAGAGCGTTGTATTGATCGCACTCGCCGTGGTGGCCAGCAAGAGCGTATAACCATCCGCGGGCGCACGCACGACCACCTCGGTCCCGATCGTGGTGGACGCCCCTGGCCGGTTCTCGACCACGAATTGCTGGCCGAGGCGCTCCGAAAGCCACTGTCCCATCAGGCGCGCGGCGATGTCGGTCGTGCCGGCGGGCGCGAATGGCACGATCACCCGCACCGGCCGCGTCGGATAGGCTTGCGCCCTCGCAATGCGGGGCACGGCCGGGAGCGCGGCAGCGCCCGCGGCCAGATGCAGAAAATTTCTGCGGGGAAGTTTCATCTTGAACCTCCCTCTCGCTTCACATCACTCAATCACCTCGTCGGCGCGGGCGAGCAGCGTCGCCGGCACTTCGAGGCCGAGCGCCTTCGCAGTCTTGAGGTTGATCACCAACTCGTACTTGGTCGGCTCTTGCACCGGCAAGTCCTTGGCGTTCGTGCCACGAAGGATGCGATCGACATATGTAGCCGCCCTTCGCCATTGATCGACCTGGTCGATACCATAGGAGAGGAGCCCGCCGTCTTTAGCATGGAAGCGGAATGGATAGATTGCAGGCAATCGATCGTGTGCAGCCAGGTCGACAATCAGCTTTCCTCTTGTAACGGGATGCGGTGCGACAATCAGACCGCCGTTCGGCACGAGGGCGAATTGTGTTATGCCGCGTTCGATTTCGTTGGCGTTGTGCACACCGAGGGAGGTGACCTTTATCCCCAAAGCCTCTGACGCTGTCTCTGCAGCCCGTAGAAACCCAGCGTGAGCAGATGTCTCCGGGTGCAGAACTACTGCCGCGCGATCCACAGCCGGTGCAATCTCCTTAAGGGTCTGCAGCCATTTGCCCCTATCTCGGACTCAAAATTGGTGAAACCGGTGATGTTGCCTCCCGGACGAGCAAGACTTTCGACAAAGCCTCCACCGACCGGGTCCGAAACCTGCAAGAATATGATCGGCAGGGTGCGAGTTGCGTTGCGGACCGCCTCTAAGGCGGGGTTGGTCTGTGCAAGGATGAGATCAGGCCTCGATGCGACCGCTTCTTTTGCGTAAGCGCGCATACGCTCAACATCACCGCTCCCAAAGCTATAATTGATTTGGATATTTCGTCCGATAGTCCATCCGAGCACCTGCAGCCCTTGGTGCAATGCCTCCGCACGAGCCTGCGCTTCAGCGTCGTTCGCTGTCCCCATCAACACGAAAATCTGCCGCATCCGCTCCGACGGTTGCTGCGCGCGCGCCGCGAGCGGCCACACCGGTACCGGCGTTTTGGTGCTGATCAACCCGAGCACTACGCCCTTCCCCTTCGGGACGAAGCGCAGCGGCGCAAAGTCGCCCGCTCGTGAAACCGCCTATCTTCAAGGAATGCTAGGGCGTGTCCTCATAAAATCGCGTTTGGTGACTGCGATCTGATCAGTGTCCGCTTCAGCCTGCTCTGTGGACTAAAGTCGGACATTTCGTGAGGTCCGAGAAGTGCCAAAAGCCGACATTGCGCTTTGTCATTCGATTACTTCGTCAGCACGCAACAGAAGTGAGGTTGGCATAGTCGGCTTGATTTATGAGAGATTACGATGGGGTTGCGCGCGCGGCGATCTTGTCCTGCGTTTTGGTCGCGAAATCGCTGGCGTCATGTCGTTCGTGCAATTGTTCTTCAAGCGGCCCGGTGGCGCGGTTGACCATCCGCCC
>DATFQX010000297.1:0-3275 GCA_035263865.1 Xanthobacteraceae bacterium | reverse complement strand
TCGTCGAACTCCGTGACCTTGCGCGAGACGGCTGCGGCCACCGTCACCTGAGGCAGCGATGCCGCCTGGTGCTGCGCGGCTTCATTGCGTGCGCAGCCGCTCAGCAGCAGGCCGGTGGCGGCGGCAAGTGAAGCGGCGAGTGATAAATAAGAGTGGCGCATCGGTACTCCCTGGGTGCGTCCGGCACAAAATCGATTGCCGCCCGGTAAGTGGCGACGTGGAGCTATTCTTGTGTGCGGCAGGGAGCGCCGAAATTCACCTCACGGGGAACCCAAGACGTTTCCACCGACGGGTGCCTCTCTCTCTCTCATGGGTGAGCCCGCAAGGACGGCGTGCACGCACGCCCGTGCACTGCGCACCGGATCCTGACGACCGGCCCAGCGAATCAAGGAGTTAGCTAAGCGATTGCTTGACGGACGGGCCTTCCGCCGTTCTAATACGCGCCCTCGCCCGGCGGCCAGGTAGCTCAGTTGGTAGAGCAGCGGACTGAAAATCCGCGTGTCGGTGGTTCGATTCCGCCCCTGGCCACCATTCTAACTACGCTGAGCGGCAGTGACCTGCCGGCTTTCTGCAGACCTAAACATCTTTGGCGATGGCCTCAAGAGTAGGTGCGATAGCCATCGCATCAGCTCCGCCATGCCACTCAAGCGCTCGTAGTCGGCGGTAGCGCGGTGGGTGATGAGCCGATAACCGTCGGATGTCCCGACCGTCTCAGAAACGCAGGCGCACGCCGACCGTCGTCGTGAGCGTCGTGGCACCTTCAGGGGCTGGGATTCAGCGCGAGTTGATCCCGCAGCCACGATGCCAACCGCTGTTCCCGCGCGTCGGGGTGCCCCCTAGTCACGAAATAGTAGCCAAAACGCGCCGGTACAGTTGGCAGGTTGTGTCCCACGCGCACGAGACGGCCGCTGGCAAGATCGTCCGCGGCCAGCACTCTGCGGGCCAGCGCGATACCGAGTCCCTCTGCAGCGGCCTGCAATGCGAGATGAGCGTGGCTGAATTTTGTGGTGGGGCTCCCGCTATCCCATCCCATCCCGGCTGCTTCACCCCAACTGCGCCAGCCGCAGCCGCTGCCGTCCGCCTCCGCCACGGTATCCACTAGTCGCGCCAGGCCGGGCGACTTCCGTGCCTGACCTCGGCCGGCGAACTGCATTGCGTCGGGGTGAGCAGCGAGAAACGACGGACTGCACACCGGGAACACCTCGTCATCGCCAATCCGAAGGCTCTTGAGGCCCCGATAGCGGCCGCACCCGAAACGCAATGCCACATCGGCATCGATACCCACTTCCAGCAGTCGGTCATCCGCAATGATCGAGATCGCGATCGCCGGCTTGAACTGCGCGAAGGCGCTCGCACGCCCCATGAGCCACCGTGTCGCGAGCGATGACGACACAGTGAGAGTCAGCGCGCGCGTATCGCGCGATGACCGGAAGCCCGTCAGCGCCGCCTCGACGCGTGCGAGTCCAACATGCAGCCCCTCGTACAAGCGCTCACCGTCAGGTGATAACTCCAGCGCCCGGGTCAAACGGCGAAAGAGCTTCGTGCCTAGCCTTGCCTCCAGTGTCTGGATCCTCTGGCTCACAGCACCCTGGGTCATCATCAGCTCTGCCGCCGCTTTCGTGAAGCTCAGATGGCGGGCAGCGGACTCGAACACTCGCAATGCGTCGAGGGAAATCTTTCTCGGAACCATCGCCTCATCCATTAGCGAAGCTAATGTATATCTGCGTCGATCTGCTTTGTAAAGCACAGCGCGACAGGTGACGATTTCCCACACTCCAAAATCAGAGACTAGGGAGCGAGGTGAACGCCCAATCACCGGGGCTCAACCGAGTAACCGGAGAAGATACGATGCGCACTGTCACGGTCGAGCTCGTCGACGCTTTCGTCGACGGGGGAGTCGGAGGCAACGTTGCTGGAATCGTTGTTGAGGACGCCATCGATCTATCCGCTGCGCAGCGCCAGGAGATTGCCCGTCGGGTGGCTGTTTCGGAGACGGCGTTCGTCCTGGCGTCCGGAACCGCCGATTACAAGTTGGAGTTCTACACGCCGACTCGACCGATCCCGCACTGCGGGCACGCGACTGTTGGAGCCTTCGTGCGTCTGGCTGAGAGTGGTCGCTTGCCACAGGTTGAGGTCGTGAATGAGACCGTCGATGGTCCACGCCGGATTCACATAGAAGGCACACGGGCATTTCTCGAGCAAGTGCCGGCGGAATTGACCCGGCTCGACAAGTCCACCGTGCGCGAAGTGCTCGATTCGCTCGGAATTACCATGCATCAGCTCCTGCCCGACGGCGCGCCATTCCTCGCGAACAATGGTAATCGCTCGATACAGATCGGCATCAGCGACCTCAACGTCCTTCGGAGCCTCCGGCCGGATATGGACCGCATTGAGGCAATCACCAATCGGCTGCAATGCGTTTGCTACTACGCGTTCTCCCTGAATTCCGTTGTTGGTGGGCGCGATGCAACCGCCCGGATGTTCGGCCCAGCCTACGGAATCCAGGAAGAGTCGGCGACCGGAATGGCCGCGGGACCGCTCGCGTGTTGGCTTGACTCCAAGGCCAGCGGACAACGCCGAGAGTTCAAGCTCGAGCAGGGTTACCTGATGAGCCCGGCCTCGCCCAGCCTCATCTTAGCCAAGCCCGAGCGATCGGGCGGTCAGCTCGCTGCGATGTGGGTAGGCGGCAGCGCGAGCGTCAGAGGTGTTCGCCAGATCCCAATCGATTGGTGACACTTACTTGAGGTGCGAGAGGGCTCCTGCGGCGAGCACCCGAGCATGCCGGCCACGGTTCCCGTACTGCGTCCTAGATTGCTTGGGAATGCCTCGGGTTAAAGCATCGTGTGTTGGCGAATGGACGAACTACAATGACTGAGCAACGTTACCGGCAGCCCACTCAACAAAGAAATCAAGCCGTTGCAACATTGCAGCGGTTGTCACATTCATGGTCTGAGATCTCGTTGCTCAAGAGCCGAGTGGGAATCAAGCGTGTATCGTGTTGTTGGACTCTACAAATGCCCGGGGCAATCATGGGCGCAATAAAATCCGGGGTCAGACTCGTTAGCACCATCGCTTTTGCACTATTGGCCGCAATCACTGGGGCCCCGATAGTGATGGGCGCCCCACCGACGCCGTCCCCGGCGACGCAGATCAGCGAAATTCCTGACAAGTTCGTCATGCCCGAGGCGGAAAAGGATTACCTCAGGCGCACTGAAATGATTCCGACGCGCGATGGCGTGAGGCTTTACACCGTCATCATCATCCCGAAGGGCGCC
>DATFQX010000296.1:0-2632 GCA_035263865.1 Xanthobacteraceae bacterium | reverse complement strand
TCCGTGCTCCGGTGCCGAGCCAATTGCCTCGATCGCGATGGATGTCGATGCCCAAAAACGTGCCGCCGCCGCCCGCGCCCTCGAATTCGTGCGTCCGGGCATGCGGCTTGGCCTTGGCACTGGCTCGACCGCCAAGCATTTTGTCGAGCTTCTAGCCGAGCGGGTCCGCACTGGCCTCGACGTGATCGCGGTGCCCACATCGGAAGCGACCCGCAGCGACGCTGAGCGGCTGGGCGTGCCGCTCACCAACCTGGACGAGACGCCGGCGCTTGATCTTACCGTCGATGGCGCCGACGAAATCGCCCCCGATCTAAGCCTGATCAAGGGCGGCGGCGGCGCGCTGCTGCGGGAAAAGATCGTCGCCTCGGCCTCCGCGCGCATGATCGTGATTGCCGATGAATCGAAGTGGGTGTCCGCGCTCGGCCGCTTCCCGCTGCCGGTCGAGGTGGTGTCCTTCGGATTGGGCGCGACACGGCGCGCGGTCGAGGCCGCGGCCGCGGCCGTCGGTTGCGCCGGGCCGGCCCTGCTGCGACGCGCCAAGGATGGCCACGCTTTCGTCACGGATAGCGGGCACTGGATTCTCGATGCCGCATTCGAGCGGATCGCCGATCCGAAGTCGCTCGCCGAGCGTCTCGACGGTATTACAGGCGTGGTCGAGCACGGCTTGTTCATTGGGCTCGCGCACGCGGCCGTGGTGGCCGGCTCGAGCGGCGTACGCGTCGTCGAGCGGCGTTGAGCCCGTATCGTCCGAAGAGGAGGTCTTGATGTTTGCTTCCCCAACCCTCAGGGCGCCTTGCGCGGTAACGCTAGCGCTGGGGCTCGCTCTCGCCCTGGGCATCGCCACCGCCGATGCGCAACAACCCTCGCCAAGCGCGATCGCGACCGCCAAGGAAGTGATCACCGCCAAGGGCGCTACCGCGCTCTACAGCCCGCTGGTTTCGGGCGTCATCGAGAGGACCAAGAGTGTGTTCCTGCAGACCAATCCGATGCTCAGCAAGGATTTGAACGAGGTCGCGGCCAAATTACACAGCGAATACGGCGCCCGCAGCGCGGAACTCGTGAACGAGGTTGCCAAGCTCTATGCCTCCCGGTTCACGGAGCAGGAGCTCAAGGATACACTCGCCTTCTACAAGTCGCCGCTCGGCCGCAAGTTGATCGTGGAGGAGCCCGCTGTCCTCGATCAGAGCATGAAAACTGCGCAGACTTGGGCCGAGAACCTGTCGCAAGAGGTTATCGCCAAGATGCGCGCGGAAATGAAAAAACGAGGTCACGACATCTAAATGCGGTGCCGCTGACGGCTTGGATGCGACCATATGGCCGATCATGACGTCGATCTCCTAGTGGTCGGAGCAGGCTCGGGCGGCGTGCGCGCCGCGCGGATCGCCGCCGGTTATGGCGCGAGCGTGATGGTGGCCGAGGAGTACCGTGTCGGCGGCACGTGCGTGATCCGCGGCTGCATTCCCAAAAAGCTGCTCGTCTACGCCTCGCGCTTTGCCGAGGAGTTCGAGGATGCGGCGGGTTACGGTTGGACGCTCAACGAACCGGTGTTCAACTGGTCGAGCCTCGTGGCCAACAAGGACCGGGAAATCGCGCGCCTTGAGCTCGCCTACACCACGACGCTCGAACGGGCGGGCGTCAAGATCGCCAAAAGCCGCGCCGTGTTGGAGGATGCACATACCGTGCGGCTCCTCGCGACCGGCGAAAAAATCCGGCCGCGGCACATCCTCGTCGCCACCGGTGCCGCGCCATGGTTTGGTCCCGAGATCCCGGGGATCGAACACGTCATCTCCTCCAACGAGGCGTTTCATCTGGAAGAATTGCCGGCGCGCATCCTGATCCAGGGCGGCAGCTATATCGCCGTCGAGTTCGCCAGCATTTTCAACGGGCTTGGGTCCGAGGTGACGTTGGTCTACCGCGGCGAAAATATCTTGCGCGGTTTCGACGACGATCTGCGCGCCCATCTGCATGCGGAGATGACGAAGCGCGGGGTGAGAATCCTCTGCGGCAGGACGGTGCGCGTCGTGCAATGCACGCAAGACACTTTCACCGCGCGGCTATCCGACGACAGCTCGGTTGAAGTCGACAAAGTGATGTTCGCGCTCGGGCGCTGGCCGAATGTCGCCGACCTCGGTCTCGATGCGGCGGGCGTGCGCTTCACCCCCAATCGTGGCATCGCCGTCGATCCCCTGTCGCAGACCTCGGTGCCGCACATCCATGCGATCGGCGATGTGACCAACCGCGTCAACCTGACGCCGGTCGCGATCCGCGAGGGCCATGCCTTCGCCGACACCGTGTTCGGGGGCAAGCCGACGGCGGTCGACCATACCAACGTGCCGACCGCCGTTTTCTCCGAGCCCGAGGTCGGCGCAATCGGCCTGACCGAGGCGCAGGCCTGCGAACGGCTGGCGAAGGTTGACATCTACAAGACGTCATTCCGCCCACTCAAGATGACGCTTGCGGGCCGCGATACGCGCGCTTTCTTCAAGCTCGTCGTCGACGGCGAGAGCGATCAGCTCGTCGGCTGCCACATCGTGGGGCCCGACGCGGGCGAGATGATCCAGCTCGTTGGTATCGCGCTGAAGATGAAGGCCACCAAGGCCGACATCGACGCCGTCATCGCGGTGCATCCGAC
>DATFQX010000295.1:0-2937 GCA_035263865.1 Xanthobacteraceae bacterium | reverse complement strand
CTCGACAGCTCGTCGGAGCGTCTGGCAGAATTCATCATCCTGCTTTCGCAGAAGATCAGCCATAGTCTCCTCGTTGCCTCTATCCAGGACAAGCTCGCTCCATTTCAACATGGGTCGCCTCCGAAATCGATAGCATTGTGGTGTCATGCCATGAGGCATGCCGGAGGAGAGCGTTTGATGATTCTCGTGTTGATGCCCCCCGGTCCTAAGTTGGTCGAGCAATGTTGGCGCTTTTGAGGAGCCGCGCCTGCGCTCGAGGCGAGCCGCTGGCCCCAAAGAGCCCAAGAACGAGCAGCAGGCCGTTGGCCACAGTCAAAGTAGCCTCGGTGAAGTTGCGCGCGGGTTGGCCGTAACGGGCTACTCCAATCGCGGCACGGATGACCGAACGCTGGTCATGGTGATGACGAAGGGCATCGGCGCGAATTTGACGAACGATGAAAACCGTGCCCACCTGATCGACATACGTCGTGAGCGCCTCATCGACCAAGGATGCCCTCAGGAAAATCTACCGCCCGAGAAATAGGTGCCTTACTTAACCATGGTTCGCGACCATCGTAGTTGAAGTACTTCCCTGAATCCTTCGGATCGAGCTTTTCTCAATCAATTGCCATATCCCGCTCACGCTTTCTTCGGGCGTTCACCGCGCGGGTGGGGAAAACCAGCATCACTGGTCATGGAATCGAGCGGTACACCCGCTTCGACTCATGGTCTTGGCTATCTCTTCACCGCGCTCAGGTGTCAGGGGCTGACCGCCGACGAGTTTGTCCTGCAACTGACGACATTCCTGCGCTCGCTTGACCTGTTTCTCGAATTGATAGTCCTGACTCCGCGAACTCTCACAGCCAACCAGGTTCGGCATGGCGGCAAGCAAGGCACAGATAATCCCGAGCTCTCGCGGATTCATTCCAGCGCCTGCCCAGTATTGACTTCACTCCCGCGGAGCCTCCGGCCTAAACATTAACTATTTCTTTAACGTCGGGATCATTTTGGAGCGCACGGAGGTGCTGCGATAACCTCGGCGCTGTGTGCTCGCGCGGCCGCTTGCGCACCAATGCCCGAATATAAAGTGACTTTGAAATGGGCGCGCGGCGGGCACCCGGACCAGCGGGTGTGGTGTCCGGTCTAGTACATCGTGCCGCCGACGCTGCTCGCCACCGCCGACGAGGTGATCGAATAGCGGTTATTTCTGGCGCCAGCTCAACTACCACCCGTACCGCAGCCCATAGCCGTAGCCCCTGTAGTAGCCGGGAGCACCATAGTAGCCGTAGTAGCCGCGTCGGTAAGCACGTCTGTAGACCCGCCGGTTAACTCGGCGCCAGTGCCCGAGAATGGCCTGCGCCTGATTGACGCTCAGTTCTACACCACGCGATGTCACTTGCGGTGAGATCGGGATGGTCGCGAAAATCGCGGTGGAAAAAGCTCGCAGGGGCCCGCTGCGGGCGCGCATAACGCGCCCTGCTCTCGTCATTAGATGGATCTTGAACGGCGCCGGGTCAGGCTCGCGGGTTGGATTCTTGGCCGCCATGTGTGTCAGGGCAAGACTGGCTCCGGCATCAGAGACACAGTCTCATTTTCAAACCGGGCGCAGGCGTGCGTTAGTGGCTCCCATCCCATCGGCTCATCAAGCTCAATTACGTCGTCGTCGAGTAAGTACCAGCCCGCACGATAGTCGCCTGCCCCAAACGAATCCCGGCAGCGTTCCTCGCTCCAAAAGGAGGCGATGACGGAGCCGGCAAAGACAAACAATCGGACTGGCGTTCCATCAAGAGGAGCCGAAGACATCGGACGCAGGTCGGCGGCTATCATGGTGGCTCAGCGTAGGTTTCCCGGAATCTACGCTTAACACCACTAGCGAATCACTTTGGACAGGTTGGAGCCATCAGCTGGCGAGAGCAAATTGTTTCGATCCTGCACTGCAACCAAGAGCGACTTACCACGCGATTGTTACCGGAAGAAACTCGGCGAGCGTGCCGCCTAGGTGTCCGCTCGAATTGCCGCCGCGAGTTCATCACGCTCATCGGCAGAACCCGCTTTGAGTCTTCGTGTGTTCGAGACGCATCATCAGCGAGTTCTGCAATCGATGATGGGTAACCCCGCCGCCACGTTAGGACAGTTCCGAGCCGGTCGAGAGTCGCGTCGCACAGCCTTGGGCGGGGGCTGTGTCCCGTGGGCGATAGCGCGACCCTAGTTCGGGACCGCCGTCTTGGGGTTCGGCGGGTAGGCCGAGTTCTTTTGGATGCCGCGGATGAGATCGAGCGCGGTGTGCAGCGGCTTGTCGTCCTTCGGATCCGGCGGGATATAGGACTGCGAGCCGGTCTGCTCGTCCCCTTCGGCCTTGAGGTGGCCGCGCAGCGAAGCCTCGCCGCGCGCGTCGGTGCGCGCCTTGAGCTCCTCGGGCACCTCTTGCAGGCACCTCGATGTAGGGCGAAATGCCCTTCGCCTCAGCACGCCAAAGATTTGAAGACCACCGAAACCGCCGCCCCCGAGGCCACCGAAGCCGCCACCCCCGCCTCCCGCCCCTTAGCGGGCACCCTGCGCGCTGGTCAGCTTGATTGTTAGCGCCGATCCGAGGGTGCGGGTGATCTCAGCACCCTACCGACGTTTTGAGTGCCGGCGACAAGGAACCCGGCCCTTGTGCCTGTGCCGGTATTGATGAATACCAATCCGAGGCGTCAGTTTCGCTGCCGACTTCCGCTGTCGAACAAGCGGCAAGCCCCATCACCTAGGGCTATCGCGGGAGGCGCCCGCCATGCCCGTTGCATCAGAGCCGTTTGCGGTTGTTTACGAGGAACGAAACCGCCTCGGCGTGATCGTAGCACGCATGCGGAGGGGCGGCTTCGAGGCTTATGCGGCCGACGATCACTGCCTGGGACTGTTTCCGACCCCACGCGAGGCCGCTGCCGCGATCACCATGACGCGCCCTTGGGTCGCGCGAAT
>DATFQX010000294.1:0-20023 GCA_035263865.1 Xanthobacteraceae bacterium | reverse complement strand
GTAACGTCGGCCATCCGCGGCCCCGACGTGTCCTCGATCTTGTCCAGGAGCTGCACAATGTCGCTGCGCCGGATGCTCGCGATTGGCTGGGCGCCGAGCGCCGGCAGGATCAGACGGCGCAGGATGCCCTCGCACTGGTCGGCCGTGCGCAGCTTGGCGCCTTCGCGCCGCATATAGGTTTGCGCCACAGCGGCAAGCGTGCTGGCGTTGGCGCGCTCAGCCTTCTCGCGCTGCGCCTTGCGGTGCTCGGCCGGGTCAACGCCGCGCGCCACGTCATAGAGCGCATCAGCGGCCAGCTTCCTGGCCTGCGCCAGCGTCACGCCGCGCGCCAACGTCAGCTTGCAGGGCCTGCCATGCAGCCGATAGCGCACGGCGAAGCCACGGGTGCCGCTAGGCTGGAGCTGCACGTAAAGCCCGCGCTGGCCGGGATCGGGTATCTCGAGGCGCCGGGCGCCGGGCTTAAGGTTGCGAATTGCAATGTCGGTGAGCCGTTTCGCCATTGTGCCCCTTGCTCGTGGGGTAACGGGCGGGTAACAAGGCAGGCTGTCTGCGCTTGTCACCCCGTGTCGACGACAATGGGTGACATGACGCGATCACGCAAGGGTTTTTGGGCAACAATCACAAAGAAAATGTCGCCGAGTGTCGGCCAGCGTCGTGAGGCTTTTACTGATCTTCAAGCAGCGCGCCAGCGCCTTTCAGGGCACGCCGCTGTTCTCGCATCTGTCGCTGCTCGGCGTGCAGAGCCTGATCGTGTGCGGCGAGAGCACGTCCGGCTGCGTGCGCGCGAGCGTCGTCGACGGCTATTCCAATGGCTTTCACGTCTCCGTGGTCGAGGAATGCACTTACGATCGCGCCGAGCTGACGCACAAGGTCAATCTGTTCGATTTGCATCACAAATACGCCGACGTGATGCATGTCGAGGAGGTCGTAGCCCATCTCGATGCCACGCGGCTCGACCGCGCCGCCGAATGAGGCGCGCCGGCATCGCTCCTGCCCGTTGGTACGCGGACGCGCTTCGCGCATGCATCGGCTTCGGAAAACTTTTGCCTGCCCTGCTGGTGTTGCTCGCGGCTGCGGCACAGGTGCAAAGCGAGCCGGTGTCGTTTGCCGGCAAGCAGATCAAGCTGATGATCGGCTATTCGCCGACCGGTTATGGTTACGACACCTATGGCCGGCTCATCGCGCGCCACCTCGGCAAATATCTCCCCGGCAATCCCGCTATCATCCCGCAGAACCGGCCGGGTGCGGGTTCGCTCAATCTCGCCAACTATCTCTATAACGCCGCAGCCAGGGATGGCACCGAGACCGCTATCGTCGGCCGCGGCGTGGCGATGGAGCCGCTCATCGGCGCCTCGCAGACGAAATTCGATTCGCGCAATTTCGTCTGGCTCGGCAGCATGAACAACGAGGTGTCAGGGCTCTTCATCCGGCAAGGCGCGCCCGCCGCCAATTTGCCGGAGGTTCTAGCGGGCGGCCGGCTCACGGTCGGATCCACTGGCGCTGGCGGCGACCAGCACGTCTTCACCGTAGCGCTCAATTCGCTGCTGGGGACCAAGCTCAAGCCGATTGCCGGCTATCCGGGCACGCAGGAGATCATGCTCGCCATCGAGCGCGGCGAGCTCGACGGCATCGTGGGGTATTCCTGGGGCGTCGCGCGCGTCGGCAATAGGGATGACCTTGCCTCCGGCCGGCTCAAGATCCTCATGCAGCTCGGCCTGACCAAGCACAAGGAGCTGCCGAGCGTACCGATGCTCGACGAGTTCGTATCCGGCGCCGCCGATCGGCAGGTGCTGCAGCTGATTTTTTCTCGCCAGGCCATGGGCCGCCCGCTGGTTGCGCCGCCCGGCCTTGATCCGTCCGTGGGCGAGGCGCTGCGCGCGGCGTTCGCCGCCGCGATGCACGACCCGGAGCTCCTCGCCGAGGCCGCAAAGATGGACCTCGAGCTCGGTTTTCTCGGCGGCGCTGACGTCCAGGCGCTGGTGGGACGGCTCTACGGCTCGGCGCCCGAAGTGATCGCCCGCGCTCAGGCCATCGTCGCCGCCAACTAGACGCGATCAACCCCGCGGATCGTATCGCGAAAACTCTTCCACGATGTCGCTGCCAGTCCCGCGCTCGTCGCGAGCCATGCGGCAAGCGCAATCCACACCATCGTATGCGATACCAGCCGCAGCGCGGGAAAGTCCGCCGCCAGGGCGAGGCGAAAGCTCGCCAGAGAATACATGCCCAGCGGAAACACGAGGCCCCAGAGCATGGGCGTATAGGCCAGTGGCACGCGGCGAAGGAGGTGCTTCCAGATTCCGAACAGCACCAAGAGCGGAATCCACCAGGTCGCCCACGCCCAAATGATGAGCGTAACGCCGCCAACGACGGGCCGCATCGAGGTCAAAAACGCAACGCCGCTCCCATTGAGGATGAGATCGGCGCCGGCATTGGTGCTGATGGCCGCCGCGCCCATCACCACCCACAGGATCGGCGTGAGATCGTCCGGCACCACCGCGAAAAAGAAGATGCGGTAGGCGAAAAGCGCGATGTAGATCCCGTAGAGCGCGAGCCCGATCCCCCAAAACATGTGCAGCAGGACGAATATGCCGGGCTCGAGCGCACCAAACGTGCGGGCAACCGCGCTCCCCAGCATCACCAGCGATTCGGTGGCGACGATGGCAATCAGCCAGCCGCCACGGACGACGTCGGCGCCATGAGGCGTATTGAAAAACGTAAGCACGCCGAAGCTGAAATAGGTCATGACCAGCCAGGCGATCAGCGCGAACACCCATAATGCCTGTGCAACCGAAGCAAAGCCGCGCAGATCGATCCCGCTGCCAAAGACGCCGGTTGCCGCGACGATGGTAAAGAACGAGAACACCAGGCCGGGATTGATGAGATCCGCGCGCAGACGTGGCCAAAACAGCGCAGCCCGCAGAACGGTGAGAGCGCCAAGGGAGCAGTAGGCGATCAAGGTCACCGCCAAAAGCGCGTCGGACAATTCGCGCTGCCCCTCCGCCAACAAAGCATTGGAGATGATTCCGGTCGCCATCACCAGGGCGAATGCGCCGGGATCCAGCCTCTCGATCTGCTTGGTTAGCCAAAACTGGAGGCTGTGTATTCGCGCATCCACGGCAAATTCCAATTTGGATGGCAACGCAACACATTCACTGGAGCTAGTTTGCCTGTCTGTGCCGTGAAATGACAACGCCGGATTGACGGCTCCGGTCCCACTGCGGCTTAGCCAGCCCAAGACATTGCGCGGTATGCGTCGTTTCCTAAAATCCGGCAAGCTGGGACGTTAGAGAGGATCCGCCCATGGCCGAGTGCTGCTTGATCGACTACCGTTTGCAGGACGGCGCTATTGGGGTCCTGACCCTCGATAACCCGCCGCTCAACCTCACCACCCTTGCCACCCTCGACAAGCTCCTTACCGCCTGCCGGGACATCGCGGCCGATGAGCGCGTGCGCGTCGTGGTGGTGACGGGCTCGGGCAGCAAGACGTTTTGCGCCGGCTCCGACATCGGCGAATTCCCGCATGTGCGCGAGGATGTCGTGTCCCGCAAACTGGCCCGCGAGAACGCCGCTTTCACGGCGCTCGAGCAACTGCCCATGCCGGTCATCGCGGCATTGAATGGGGTGACGCTCGGCGGGGGAGCCGAGATCGCGCTCGCCTGCGATATTCGCATCATGGACGAGACGGCGCGCATCGGCTTTCCCGAGGTGAAGCTCGGCATCTTCCCAGGAAGCGGCGGCATCTTTCGGCTTCCCCGGCTGGTCGGTCCGGCGAAAACTTACGAGCTGCTCTATAGCGGTGAATTGATCGACGCGAAGGAGGCGCACCGGATTGGGCTCGTCAACCGCCTCGCGCCGGCCGGTCACGCGCTAGCCGCCGCTATCGCTTTCGCGCAGACGCTCGCGCGCCGCCCCGCACTCGCGCTCAGCCTCATCCGCGCCGCTGTCCGGGATTCGCTTCATCAAACGACCCAGGAGGCAATCAGCCGGACGCTTGCCGACAGCCATAAAGTCTTCACCGGTCCGGACATCGAAGAAGGCGTCGATGCTTTTTTCGCCAAACGCGCGCCGGTCTTCACGGCTGGACGCAATGGCTCGAGACGGCAAAAAACGCAACGCGATTGAAGCCTGGGCGGCTCTCGTTGCGACGAAAAGGTGTTAAGCTTTGCCCAATACCCGGGAGGAAACGATGATCAACAGACGCACGCTATTAGGCGGAATTGCATCCGGAGTTGCGGCAATCGCAGCTCCGCACATCGCCCGCGCGCAGGAGGTGAAGCATTATCGCTTTGCCTATGACCAGCCCAAGCCCACCGGATACGGCATCCTCGGCGACATCTTTGCCAACAAGCTCAAAGAGCTCAGCAAGGGCTCGATGCTCATCGATCAGTATCCCGGCGCCCAGCTCGGGCAGGAGCCGCAGGTGCTCCAGCTCGTCAAATCCGGCGATATCGAGTTCTGCATCTCGTCTTCGGCAAACGCCGCGACCGTGTCGCCGCAGGCCGGCGTGATGTCGCTGCACTATCTCTTCCGCTCGGAAGACCATCTGGTCAAGGCGATGGCCGACCCGCGCCTTTCCGAAGCTTGCAAAGCGATGATCGCCGATAGCGTTCAGGGCGCGCGCATCATCGCGCTTTCCACGCTGGGGTTACGCAACATGTATTCGAAACGGGAGATCAGGAAAATCGAGGACATCAAGGGGCTCAAAGTCCGCGTGCAGGCCACGCCGACGGAAGACACGATGTTCCCGGCCTATGGGGCGCAAACCGTGCACATGCCGTTCGGCAGCGTGTACACGTCGTTGCAGACGGGCGTGGTCGACGTGGCCGAAAACGGCGTGAACGTCTATCTCGCGAACAAGCATTACGAAGTTGCGCCGGTGCTCTCGATGACCGAGCACGAGGCGAACAACAGTTTCACCTGGGTCAGCGACAAGCTGTGGAACAGCCTTTCTTCCGAACAGAAGGGCTGGGTGCAGGCGGCCGCTGACGAGGTCAATCGCAACCAGCCGGCCAAAGCGGTCGCGCTGGAGCATGAATCGGCCACCAAGCTCAAGTCGATCGGCGTCAAGATTGTCGGCGACGTCGACAAGTCCGGTTTCCAGAAGATCGCGGATCCGTACCTGGACAAGATGTCGGCCGACCTCGGTCCGCATGCCACCAAGATCAAGGATTTGATCCGCGGCATCAGCTGAACCGGCCGCGCAATCCGAAGTATCGACGCCAACTCGGGCGGTAAACTCGGTCCGCTCCCTCCTCCGCAAGCGGGGGAGGGGACGCTGCGGCAATCGTCCGCGTGTTGGCTAAACTGATTGCGACACGCCTCTACGCGTCATGCCCGGCCTTGTGCCGGGCATCCACGTCTTGTTTTCTTCATCCTGCAAAGGCGTGATGGCCGGAACAAAGTCCGGCCATGACGGCCCGCGGTAAACGATCATGACTCTGCGCGACAGACTGGTACTCAAGCGGCAGTCGCACCTCAAATGGCGCGTGCTCGACCCGCTCGAAACCGTGTTGATGATGCTGTGCGGCCTCCTGCTTTTCGGCTTTTGCACCACCGTCATTCTCGACATCATCACGCGCGAGATCGGCCGGCCCTGGCTGTGGCTGCAGGAGGTGACGTCGACCTTCTTCATCTACGCGATCTTCACCGGCACCGCGGTCGCGACGCGTCGCAGCGACCATCTCTATCTCACCGCCATCGCCGACACGCTGGTCGGCAGGGGGCGAATGATCGTTGAGGTGGCAACGCGTCTGGTCGTGCTCGGTGTCGCGCTTTGCTTCATCTATTTCGGCTGGCTGAATTTTCTGCGCGGCTTTTCCAGCTTCCGAATGCCATCGATGACGCCAATTGCCTCGCTTTATGCGGCGATCCCGATCTGCGGGGTTCTCGTCGCGCTGTTCACGATCGAGCAGCTGGTCAACGGCCTGCGCAACGGTTTCGAGCACGAAGAGCCGCCTGAGCCGCCGCATCTCGCGGGGGTCGAAGGCATCGCGCCCCCTCCGGGAGCCCGCCAATGAGCGGCACGTTGACTGTCCTGTTCATGACGTTCCTCTTCCTGTTCTTCGGTTATCTCGGTGTGCCGGTGGCGTTCTCGCTGCTCGCCGGCACGCTGATCGGCGCGATGTTCACCGACGTATCGCACACCGCGATTATTCAGAAAATGTTCGACGGAATGGATAACGAGGCGCTGCTCGCCATTCCCTTCTTCTTGCTGGTCGGCGAGCTGATGAGCTCGACCAATGTCGTGCAGCGCGTGGCTAATCTCTCGCTGAGCCTGGTGGGGCACATACGCGGCGGTCTCTCCCAGGTCGTCACCGTGTTCAGCATGTTCTTCTCGGAAATGTCGGGCTCGACGACCGCGGACGTTGCGGTGATCAGCCGCGCTTTGGGCGGACCGATGAAGCGGGAGGGATACAGTCCGCCCTTTATCGCGGCGATTATCGCCGCAGCCTCGACCATCGCAGCGCTGGTGCCGCCGAGCATCACCGCGGTGGTGTATGGCGCCATTGGCAATGTCTCGATCGCCGGGTTGTTCATGGCGGGCGTCGTACCGGGGCTGATGATCGGCATCGGCTTGATGATCTTCTGCTACTTCTTCGGGCCGGTTGGCATGACCAGGCCGCGCGCACCATTCCGCGACGTCGCGCGCGCCTTTAAGGACGCCTCGCTGCCGTTGATGATCCCGGCAATTCTGCTGGGCGGGATTCTGACCGGCTTCTTCACACCTACCGAAGCCGGAGTCGTCGCTGTCGCCTGGATCATGATCGTGGTGATCCCGGCGCTCAGCCGCGGCCATATCAAGCTTTTGCCATGGGATTTCTGCCTCGCGGGGCTGATCTTTTCGCTGCCGCTGATCACCATCGGCGCGGCCAACGCGTTCGGCTGGCTGTTCGCGTATTTGCGTGGCGCCCTCATGATCGCCGAATGGATTACCGATCTTGCTGGCAATAATCCGCAAGCGACCATGCTGCTCCTGGTTCTGTTATTCACCATCATCGGCGACTTCATCGAACCGGTGCCGACCATCATCATCTTCATGCCGCTGGTGAACGCGCTGACCCAGACCGCGGATATCAATCCGGTGCACATGGGAGTGGTGCTCATCGCCACGCTCGCATTCGGGCTGATCACGCCGCCCTACGGACTCGTCCTGCTGATGGCGTCGAAATTCGTGGGGGTCAGATTTTCGCAAGCCTTGCGTGCGGCGCTGCCGATCTATTGCGTTTTTCTGATCACAATCACTTTCATGATCTTCTTTCCAAAAGTCGTGCTGTGGTTGCCGAAGCAAGTGCTTCCGGAGTCGGTCGGCTGCTTCAAAGCGCCAAGCGGAACCGGCTACATCTGCCCGCAGTGATCGATGGCGGTATCGACGCGACGCCCTGCGATGTATGCGTGGCAAAAAGCGGGGCGTTTACGCCTTCACCGCCACGACACCCTCGATTTCGACCGAGATCTGATTGGGCAGCATCGCGTTACCGACCGCGGAGCGGGCATGCCGTCCAGCGTCACCGAACACTTCGACAAATAGGTCGGAGCAGCCGTTAATGACCTTCGGCGACTCGTTGAAATTCGGCACCGCGTTGACCATGCCAAGCAGTTTGACGATGAACTCGACGCGGTCGAGCGAACCGAGTGCGTCGCGCATGGCAGCAAGAAGCCCAAGTCCGACGAGCCGAGCGCGCCGGTAGCCTTCATCGACGCTGATTTCGGCGCCGAGCTTGCCGGTCAACGCTGCTCCTTTCTCATCGCGCGGGCCTTGGCCGGCGAGAAACAAGAGGTTGCCTGCGAGTCGATAGGGCAGATAATTGGCGGCCGGCTTGGCCAGCGCCGGCAGCACCAGGCCAAGTTCCTTCAATCGCGCTTCCGCACTCATGGGCTTCTCCTTTCGGTATTTGCAGGGGCGAGGCACAATTCTCGCGCTAAGACGTGGTAAATCTCAATAGAAACGACGTGGCCCTGTCGTCGGAGGTGGCCCTTGAAGCGACGCGGAGACGCGAGCTCATTCTGTGAGCGCCGCGCTTGGCTATTTCGTAGCCGGTTTCTTCACAGGCTTTTTACTTTCACAGCCGCTAGCAGGTTCGGCACCGTAAGGCCCTACCAGCCCGGAGTAAACGGTTGGACGCAAGATCGCTCATTCGTGTTGACGGGCCCATTCTCATTTTCGGCGGGCCTTATAGCAATCTCGCGGCGACGGCTGCGGTCCTTGCGGAGGCCAAACGGCTCGGCATCGCACGTGAGCAAACGATCTGCACTGGCGACCTGACCGCCTACTGCGGCGATCCGGCGGCCACCATCGATCTCATCCGCGCATCCGGCATAGCTGTCGTCATGGGCAATTGCGATGAGCAGCTTGCGCTCGGCGCCGATGACTGCGGTTGCGGTTTCACGCCTGGCAGCGCCTGTGAGCAATTGTCTGCGAGCTGGTTTTCTTATGCCAGCTCCCAGGTCGGCGCCGACGCGCGCCGTTGGCTTGCGCAATTGCCGCGGCGGATTGATCTCCAATTCGACGGATGCCGTCTGGCGGTCATCCATGGAGGCGTTAGGCAGATCAATCAGCTCGTATTCGCGTCCTCGTCGAGCCTCATCAAGCAGCGCAATCTGGAATTGGCAGGCTGCGATGGAATCATCGCCGGACACTGCGGGCTGCCGTTTACGCAGGTCGTGGGTGGCCGCCTGTGGCACAACGCCGGTGTGGTGGGAATGCCCGCTAACGATGGCACGCCGCGCGGCTGGTTCAGCCTGATCACCCCCGTTGATGGGGATCTCCGAATAGAGCATTGCGCCCTGGCCTACGACCACGCCAGCTCGGCCGAACCGATGTTGCGTCACGGCCTCCCGCCGGAATACCGCACGACCCTGTCGACCGGCATTTGGCCGAGCTGCGACGTGTTGCCTTACCCGGAAATTCGCGATCGCGGCGTCCCGCTTGTTCCTGGCGCCTGCGTTTGGAGGTCGGTCAAGCCGTCGCGGCAGTGGCATCGCGGCCAACCGGTCGCGGCCGCTTTACTGTGGCCATCCAAAAAACCTGGCACGCGACAACTCGACGCGCGCAAGTTCAAAGATCCGGATATGACCGCCGGAAACGAGGTGCGGGCGAAGGTCGCATTACTGGCGCTCAAAACGCTTTGGTTCAATACAGGCACGTTGTGCAACATAACCTGCCGAAACTGCTACATCGAATCGAGCCCCAAGAACGGGCGGCTCGTGTACCTCGATGTCAACGATATCCGTCCCTACCTCGACGAAATCTCTCGCGACGGTCTTGGAACCGAGGAGATCGGTTTTACGGGCGGCGAGCCGTTTATGAACCCCAACATCATCGAGCTGCTTAAAGAATGCCTGTTAGGCGGCTTCTGCGTGCTCGTGCTTACCAATGCGATGAAACCAATGCGGCGCTGGAGCGCGCCGCTGATTGACCTGAAGGAGCGTTATGGTCACAGGCTGAAGATTCGCGTGTCCCTGGATCACTACACGGCTGGCAGGCACGAAGAAGAGCGCGGGGTGGACACATTCGCGCCGACCGAGGATGGGCTGATCTGGCTGACGAGGAACGGGTTCAACATCGCAGTCGCAGGCCGCGCGATGTGGGGGGAGGATCAAGCAGCTCAGCGCGCCGGATACGCGCGCCTGTTTGCCGAACACGATATTTCGATCGATGCCAACAATTCGGGGGAACTCGTCCTGTTCCCTGAAATGGACGTTGGAGTCGATGTGCCGGAGATCACGACTGGGTGCTGGAACATCCTTGGGAAGTCGCCCGCCGCAGTGATGTGCGCGACATCTCGGATGGTCGTTAAGCGCAAAGGCGCTGACCATCCGGTCGTTGTTTCGTGCACACTTCTTCCCTACGACCCGCAGTTCGAGCTGGGCCGCACGCTGCGCGAGGCGAACCGCGCGGTTCCCCTCAATCATCCTTTTTGCGCACAGTTCTGCATCCTGGGCGGCGCCTCCTGCTCACCGGCGCCCCACAGTTGATAGAGGTTATCCTCGGCAGCGCGTCCGCTGAATGACCGGTTCGAAGTTACACGGAGAAGCGAGATGTTCCGGCCTCGCACGCTCGTCATGCTCGCTGCGCTTGCAAGCAGTCTCCTCGCCACCACTGGTTATGCCGAGGACAAATCAATTGTTGTCGCCTCGACCACCTCGACGGAAGACTCGGGGCTATTCAAACACATACTGCCGCTGTTCAAAGCCAAGACCGGTATTGATGTGAAGGTGGTCGCCCAGGGCACCGGGCAGGCCCTCGATACCGGGCGTCGGGGGGACGCCGATGTTGTGTTTGTCCACGCCAAGAGCGCTGAGGAAAAATTTCTCGCCGACGGATTCGGCGTAAAGCGATACCCGGTGATGTACAACGATTTCGTCCTGATCGGCCCGAAGAGCGATCCCGCCGGCGTCAGCGGCGGCAAGGACATCGTCGCGGCGCTAAAGGCGATTAAGGACAAGGAGACGCCGTTCATCTCGCGCGGCGATCGCTCCGGCACGCACATCGCCGAGCTCAATCTTTGGAAGGCCGCCGGCATCGACATCGAGAAGGAGAAGGGCCCCTGGTACAAGTCGATCGGCCAGGGCATGGGCGCGGCGCTCAACACCGCGTCGGCCTCGAATGCCTACGTGCTGTCCGATCGCGGCACCTGGCTGTCGTTCAAGAACCGCGGCGGCCTCGCGATCTCGGTCGAGGGCGACAAAAGGCTTTTCAACCAGTACGGCGTCATACTGGTAAATTCCGCAAAGCACCCACACGTAAAAAAGGAGCTCGGCCAAGCCTTCATCGACTGGCTGGTTTCGCCGGAGGGACAGAAGGCCATCGCCGATTACAAGATCAACGGCGAGCAATTGTTCTATCCGAATGCCGACGACACGAGCGCGTGATGCGTGGCGTCGCCACCATCCATCGCGATATCGTCAGGGAGGACCGATCATGAAAAAGTTCGGGATGCTTGGAATTATCGGCGGTGCCGCCTTGCTGACTGTGGCGCCCTTTTCCCTGCAATGGCCGCAAGATGAGGTATCTCTCTCGCGCGCCAATGCGGCAAGCGGTGCGGGCGTCCATCGAAGGGTCTACCGCAGGACATACCGCCGCGCGGCTTATGCAGCCACAGCGACTGGAGTGAGCGGATACGGCTATGGCTCGTATTACGGCTATAGCTCTCCGTACTATTCCAGCTACTACGCGCCGCGGCGGTACTCGAGTTATTACGGGCCCATAAGCTCCTACGCGCCTACTACTTATTACCTACCGCCGACTACCTATCCCTCACTCCGCTACAGCTATTACCTGCCACCCGTTGTAAGCGTAAGCTATCCCTATCCCCCATCCCGCTACAGCTATTACCTGCCGCCGTTTGCGACGGTAAGTTCCTCCTACGCGGATCGATAAGGCAAGTCGCAAGCTCGTTGGCGACCTGCGCCGAGATCGGGCCCGGCAGCGCCTATCGCGCGATCATCGCAGCACAGCGCGCTCGCCGGAGCCTTAGCGTCCCCGGATAACTAGGAGGGTTCACCAGGGCCCGCTGGATAGAACGTTCGTAGCGAGTTAAGTCATTTACGTGTCAAAAGCACAGAAATACACCGGGATTTCAGCCAAGCCTAATGGCGCGTCTCGATCAGATTGCATTGCGGTCCTAATTCGGACACTTAGGTCTGCGAACGTGGGCGCGTGGGGAGTAGCATATCTCCCCACCCCTGTTACTGAGCCCCGCCCGGCCCAAGACTGGCGGGGCTTTCTTATTCACTCCCTCCGCCAGCTCTTAGCGAACGCGGCCATCGCAGCTTCGCGCGTGGCCTCGTAGCCATGAGTCGTTGTGCGGTCTTCGTGGTGTCCGAAGGCCAGCGTCCACATCCAGGGCGCTTCTACCGGCGCGGCGTTTGCCTTGAAGACGCGTCCGAGCGGCGCCTTCAAAATTCTCCGGCAACCCTTGCATGTAGTTTTTCCAAGACCTGCAGACGCGCTTCCAGTCTGCGCTCCTGATCGAGATGACGAGGCGCGACTCAGGCCACGACGTTTTCACATCAACCGCCTGCAAATTTTTGGCCGCTGTGTCGGCTATCTGACCAAGAGCGCTCCCATGGCGTGTCAGGATGGTCCCGGCACAGGAGCAAAGGGAGGCGCGAGTATGCCCTTTCTCCTGAGCGACCTTCCGCTGTTTGCTTGCTTGGCCGTATGGGCCACCGGAATGGTGATCGCGATTGCGAGCCTGCTCAGCTAACGGAGGATCAAGCGACTCGGACGGAGGGGAAATAGGAGAGACTCCTCCGCATACCGAGCGCAGAAACCCCGCCATGCTCACCCCATGGCGGGGTTTTGCTATGACTGCCGCCTGGCTGCGAGCGACCGTCCTAATTTGAACCGGACGCCGTTATCTGCGTTCGGCCAATAACGGACGACGGCTATGGCGAACAGAGCAAAGCACTATCGGCGACGCGCGCGCGAGTGTTTGAAGCTGGTGAACGTTGTTCCGCGCGGCGAAGCCCACCATACCATCATAGCGATGGCCCGGGAGTGGACGCATCCACGGGGCAAACAGCAGCAGATTCAGCCCGACGACAAGTAGGCCGCTGGTAGTGTCCTCAATTCTGAGCGCTAGGCCACATCTCAGGGGGCCGTGCATAACGAGGTCGCAGTTCTAAGACCCGGTTTTCCGCGTCCATGAACCACGCGGCGGGGTAAAGCAGATTTCAGTTCTGCAATTCGTTTTGCGCTCCATGGATCGCGCGCTCGCGATGGCCATCGACGCGCGCGCTCACGCCGGCGGTGCTCCGGTGAAGGTGCGTTTTTTCAGGGCGGCCTAGTTCCCGTCGCGCTTCAATCTGGCGAGCAGGTACTCGGAATGCGCAACAGCCTCCATGCTCTTGGCCAGCCTCTCCATGTCCGCAGCACCCGAGGCGGCGAGACGATCATCCGCGTCGGCAGATTTCCGGGCAGCTTCGATTGTCTGAGCTAAGCAGCGAACGGCGATGTGATGAAGCATAACGCGCTCCCTTTTGCCTGCAGGCGGGAGCGCGAGTGGTCTCTCAGCCACCGGCGCCTGGCGAAAATCCTCGTCTCGTTGGACGGGGCCGTTGCCGATGATGTCGGAGAGTCTGCGCCTAATTAGGACACTTAGCGAGTCAAATTAGGGCAGTTTCCTCGGAATTAGGACCCTACCCGATCCAACACCTGCAAGCCTGCGGTGTGGACTTATACCTCGACCAGCAGGCCATCGACACGACGACCCCGCTGGGCAAGCTGGTTTTCCAGCTGACCGGCGCCTTTGCTGAGTTTGAGCGGAGCATGATCCGACGACGAATAAAAGCAGGTCTCAAGCGCGCCGAGGCCCAGGGCGTGAATCTCGGCCGACCGAAGATAGACATCGCGCATCGAACGGAAGGTGCGAAAGCAGCTTGCGAAGGGTGTGGGTATCTTAAAGCTGGCCAAGTCGCTCGGGATCGGGACTGGCACGGTCCAGCGCATCTCAAAGGAGCGAGCAATTAGCCCGCGAGGGGCGCAGCAATGACGAGTGGTCCCCAGCTCACCAACAGTTTATTACGGCGCGGCTTGACCCCCCGGTAGGGGGGACTTTTCTTTTGGAGTTTTCAGTCATGCCGCCTCTCCCAAAAACCTGTCCAAAAATGGTTCTGTCCCATAAAGGGGTAGCCTTTTGTGTGAAAGACGTTTTGCAAAAAAATATTTTTTGGTGCCGGGAGAGATTCCTGGCGGCGCGCGCGCATCGGTTCTTCGGAAACACTCTAGTGAAGGCCGGACACCTGATGCGGCCGAGCGTTGTATCAGGCACTGTGCGTGTCTCGCCTCCAAGGGGGACAGGAACTTGCCGCTCGCCCCGATTCAGAACGGACCGCGCCGGGTTAGGCGAATCAAAGGCTTGCAGTGGCAAACCTATGTTCGCGCCAACATTAAAAGGGCAAAGGATATTTCGGCCAGTGGCAAACCCATGACCGCGCATAATGCCTTTTCTGGTTGTCCGGATTTTGCGACGCCGCCGGTAATGGTCTGCGGACGCCAATTCAAAGGCAGCAGCTCATCGATGCGCTTGGCCGGATGGGCCGCCAACCGGGCGAGCACGTCGGTGAGCCATTGAGGCGACCGTTGTCGAGGAAGCGCGTGAGCGCGGTTCAGCGCTTGAGGCTATAGTCCCGCTCTCGCTGCTTCCGGAGACCCTGGCCCGCTGCTCGCGTAATCAAGTGTCCAATTCGATGACGAGCGGCCGGCTTCGCTCCGCACGCACGGCGGTCATTGATTTCGCGCTCGATCCGAACAGAACGGACCGAGCCTCTACCCAATCTATAACGCATGCCGTGGGAAAAGGTAGGCTGCCGTTGATCACCAGCATCGCTTCCGCAATTATTGCGGGGCTATCGTCGTCATGGTAGCCAACCGGCTGGGGTGCACCAGTCAAGCTCAGTCGGCATCTGCCTATGGTTGTGGGACACGTGGAATTGTCCGCGGCGGGGTGGGCTAATTATCCTCGCGCAACTTCGTTCCTTCTGCGGCCTGAACGCGTGGGCGTCTTGCCACAAATGCTAACCGCCCTCCCTGAGAGCCTGACCCTGATCGCGCGAGGAAGTGGGCTTGCCTACGGAGACGCTGCCATCAACGAGGCTGGTTTCCTCCTGTCGATGAGTCGGCTTGACAAGTTTCTAGGGTTTGACCGCGTTAACGGCATCGTTCGCTGCCAAGCGGGCACTCGGCTTGCGGATATTCTAAGGGTCGCGCTTCCAGCCGGTTGGTTTCTCCCGGTGACGCCGGGGACCTCGCGTGCAACTGTAGGAGGGTGTATTGCGTGCGATGTCCATGGCAGAAATCATCACCATGCAGGCAGCTTTGCCAATCACGTAAGAACCGTCACTCTGCTTGGCTAACCTAGCCAGCCGGTTAGCCAATTTGGGGAAAATCTCCTAATTTATCAGTGCCGAAAAATCTGGATGGTGGCCGCGCCCGGACTCGAACCGGGATGCCAAGAAGGGCCGCAGATTTTAAGTCTGCTGTGTCTACCCGTTCCACCACGCGGCCTTCTCAATGTTTTCAATAGGCTTAGGAGCTTAAGCATTTCAAGTTGACCCCGCATGTCGCACCTATGTCGCACTCACGCCAGGAGCGCGCTCGTCGCCGCCGCCAACTCGGTGCGGTCATCACCGCGAGGGAAGAGATGTCCGTAGCGGTCAAGCGTCATCACGATGGAGCCGTGCCCGAGCAAGCCGTGCACGACCTTGACCGGCAGCTCGCGCCCACCGTCCGCCTTCCGATTGATGCACCACGACGCAAAGAAATGGCGGAAGGCATGGAGTCCGTATTTGGGGCTTCCGCGCTTATCCATCACGCCAGCGGCAAGCAGCACGGGTGCCAGAGTGTCAAGCATGCTCCGGTGGTACATGATCGCCCCGTTCCGGTCGGAAATACGAGATCAAGCTCGCCCTTCGGGCAAGCAAGCCTCCACACCTTGAGCGCCGCCACCACCTCGGGCGGGAGCGGGACGGCTCGCGTGCTTGATGCCGACTTGGGTGCCCCGATGACGTTGTAGCGGTCGGCGCGCTGGCGCACATGTAGCTCGGCCGCCTTCTTCAGGTCAACGTCTGCCCACCGCAAGCCGCGCAGCTCGGACGCGCGCAGGCCGCAGAGCGCCGCGGCAGATGTAGGCGAGCTGGTAGACCATTAGTCGCAGCGCCGGGTCGCCGGTCAACTCGTCGAAAGCCGCCGACAGAGCGAGCAAGCGAACTACTACTTCTTAGCTGGCAGGCTCGCCATAAACAGGCGAATCAGCCTGATGGCCTGGGATTCATTAGGATGAATTTGCCGGTCCGCTGCGGCGACCCGCTCCGCGGTGCGAACCACAACAGATGCCAGCGAGAGGCCAGCCAGCGGCTGAAGTTTCTCAGTAATCACCGCGACGGCCTCACGGTCCTCGAGCTCCCGCGTGCGATGGTCGAATAATTCACCGATCTCTTCGTTGGAAGTGGCGGGCATCAACTGCTGCACGAAATTCATCAATTCGTCTCGTTCGACCGCCTGTACCCGGCCATCGGCGAGCGCCAACAGTGCGCCGGCGGTAACCAAGCCCTGAATCACATCTTCATCTTGGTGGCTGGTCGTAATGCTTGAAGGGATATTTCGATTCGTCATGACCGCTCCTGTTTTCTCGATGCGCTGTATGCGCGCCAGTGGAGCAGACCGGTTTTGTCGGGGAGTTCCGATAAAGGCCCGATGTCGACCAGTCCAAGCGCGCACTGGCGCCGAACAAGTTGATCCGACATCGCGAGGTTGACCGACCGCGTCAGCGTCCTCACCAGAGGGGCCCGGATTCAATTTATTGACGTCTACCTAGACGAGGCAGTTCGCCAAAATCAAGGATCACCCAGCGCATTTGGCCAGCGTCACGGTGCGACCCACCGTCGCGTGCACGCCCCTCCCGCCACAGCTGTCCACCCGCGAGAGTCGTCGCACTTCGCTCACCAAGCAGGCGCCGCACGAGCCGCTTCTTGTTGGGGCGCTTGCCTGCGCCTTGCGATAAGTTGCCTCTCCGCTTGCTGCTGCGCGACGCCGGCGGAGATTTCGGATTTTTGGCGATTGATGCGGCTAAGGCCGATATAGCAATCAGTCCGTGCTGGTCCAGCAGGGAATGTGTCGTTTGTCCCATTACAAGGCCAAGTCAACCTGCCATCAGCAGCGCTGTGCCGCCGAAAAACGAGCAGCCCAACTCCAACGTTCGCTTCAAATCTCAACCACCTTGTTCGGTAATTCATCGGAGTTTAGCGCGCCGGGCGGAAAATGCCGGGCCAGCTCCGCGCCGCACAACTCGATGGCAGCGACGAAGCCGTCGCCCGGACGCCCGTCCTTGATCGCTGAAATCATCGCCGCAATGGCCCTCGACCATACCTCGGGCTGCACCTTAGCATTGATTCCGCTGTCGGCGACGATCTCGGCATAACGCTCGGCCACAGACGCAAAAATCAACACGCCGGTACGTTGCTCGGTGAGGTGGATGCCGTGCGCCAGAAACTGATGCATCGCTTCGGCATGCGCGTCCCTCCAGAGCCGACGTTTCGGCACGATACGAAAGCGGATCATTGGCAGCGACAGCACGAGTGCCGCCACGATAAATGTAGCAAGCTGAAGCAGGTAGATGATGCCCGCGGGCCAGATGGTCAAATAGATCAGCGGCAGCGGAATGGCGAGTGCAACCAATGCAGCCCAGGCGATCGGCACCAGTCGGTATTCGCCGCAGGCGTGCGCGATCACGCAGAAAATTTCACCCGCGGTTTTCTCCTCGGCGGCGCGGATAGCCGCGACAATGCGCGAGTTGTCGACTTCTGAGATCATGGCGTCACCAGCCCCCAGACGCGCCGCCGCCCCCGAAAGAGCCGCCACCACCGGAGAAACCGCCGCCCCCGGGAAAGCCGCTGGACCAGGAGGAGCCCGATGACCCCCGTGAGCCCGGGATCGGTAAGAAGACCGGTCCGCGTGCGCCTCGTCGTCGTCCTGCGCCGGCTTGCGCGTATCCGCGACCCTGCCTGGCAACGCTCCTCACGATCATGATGAAGATGAACAAGAAGAATAGGAGCGCGAGCAGATCGACCAGGCCCGGTTGATCGTCCGGGCGTTGTTTGGCGCGCGCTTTCCATTCGTCCGAGTCAACCGACACGGCCTGGATGATGTCGTCGACTCCGCGACCGATGCCGCCGGCGAAATCGTTGGCCCGAAACCGCGGAATGATGGAATTCTCGATGATGAGCTTGGACACTGCGTCGGTGAGCGTTCCCTCGAAGCCGTAACCGACCTCGATGCGCACCTTGCGCTCGTTCGGCGCCACGATGAGCAGCGCGCCGGTATTCTTCTCTTTTTGTCCGATCTGCCAGTGACGTCCGAGCTGGTAACCGTAGTCCTCGATCGAGGTGCCCTCGAGCGACTTGAGCGTGACCACGACAAGTTGCCCTGTGGTATTCGTCTCGAATTCCGCTAGCTTGCGCTCAAGCGCCGCCTTGGTCGAAGCGTCGAGAACTCCGGCATCGTCGACCACACGGCCGGTGAGTTCAGGGAAGGTGAGCGCATAGCCCGCAAACGCGGCTACGCACAGGAGCAATCCGAAGATTGCACGGGCCAGGAGCGCCCGAGATCGACAACGCATAATCGGCCCATCCGCGATAACATGGCACCTGAGCGCGCCGAGCTGTCAGAACTTCACCGTCGGTGGCTTTGTCACATCTTCCGCCACCGTGAACGTCTCCATCGGTTTGTAGCTTCGGTAGAGCGTCGAAGCCCAGATCAGACCTGGAAATGTCTTGAGTTCCGTGTTGTAGGCCCGCACGCTGTCGATATAGTCACGGCGAGCGACCGAAATGCGGTTTTCGGTGCCCTCGAGCTGCGATTGCAGCGCGAGGAAATTCTGGTTCGACTTCAGGTCCGGATAACGCTCGACCGTGACCAGCAGCCGTCCGAGAGCGCCAGTGAGCGCGTTCTGCGCATCTAGATATTCTTTGAACTTGGCCGGATCAGTGACCGTCGATGCGTCGACTTTGATTTGGCTTGCTTTGGCGCGCGCCTCGGTTACCTGCGTCAATACCTCGCGTTCCTGCGTCGCATACCCCTTTACCGTTTCGACGAGGTTGGGAATCAAATCGGCACGACGCTGGTACTGGTTCTGCACATCCGACCACTTCGCCTTCGCGTTTTCATCATAGGTCGGGATGTTGTTGACACCGCAGCCTGTCAGCAGCAAGCCGGTGAGCACGGTAAAAAACGAGATCTGGATGCGGCTGGGAATATATACTGTATGGCTCATGCGATATCTCCAATGGGTCTTCTGATCCGTCCGAACCGTGTCGCTGATACCGTGCGATGGTCCTCTTTAAATGATATCCTCATACGCTCATTTGGTCTTGAACTTCAGCGACCCAGCTCCACCTTTACCCGGCGTGCTCGCATACGCGACCCCAAGTCGTTTTCCCTTTCGGCTCACAACCAGGAACTTGTCTTCGGGCATGTGACCTTCTTTCTTCAGTAGCTTTTCCAAATCTGCCTTGAATGCGGCCTCTGCTTCAATCATCGCATCGAAGGACTTCTTCACCGCGGCAGGCAAGTCATCTGTATCGATGTTGTGCCACTTCAATTCCTCGCGTGCCATGGTCTTGCTCCAACTTGATCGAACGAAAAAGGCACACTCCATTCGGGATCTAACGTAGGATAGGTCATGGCCGATGAAGAAACCAACATACGCATCCTTAAGCGAGGAACGGCTTGCAAGGTTGTGACGACGGCCCCCGCTGACTATTCGCCGCCAATTCAATATCCTGCAATCCGGCCCTGGCTGCCGGGCACCGAATGCAATTCGATCAATTGAAACGGCGCCAGTTCATCACGCTGCTCGGCGGCACGGCGGCGGTGTGGCCGCTCGCGGCGGGCGCGCAGCAGGCGGGCAAGCTGCCGACCATCGGCTTCCTGGTAGCTGGAACTCCTTCAACCTATAACCAGTGGGTCGCTGCCTTTGTGCAGCGACTACGCGAACTCGGGTGGATTGAGAGTCGCACTGCGGCAATTGAACTTCGCTGGGCAGAGGGCCGTAGCGAGCGCTATAACGAAATCGCAGCCGAATTTGTTCGGCTGAAGGTCGACGCTATTGTCACGGTCGGAACACCAGCAACTCTCGCAGCGAAGCAGTCGACATCGGTGATCCCGATCGTCTTTGTGTTGGCAAGTGATCCCGTTGGCACTGGTCTCGTCGCGAGTTTGTCGCGCCCAGGCGGCAACGTCACTGGCCTCGCGAACCAGCAGCGCGATCTTGCTGGTAAGCGGCTTGAACTCTTGCGTGAAATTGTCCCCGATCTCCGCGGGCTTGCAATCATTGGTAATGTCGGCAATCCCGCTAGCGTGCTGGAGATGAAAGATGCTCAGGCCACGGCGCGGACAATTGGCCTTAAAGTCGTCCTCGTTGAAATCCGGCAAGCCGAGGACATTGCACCCGGTTTCGAGTTGATCAAGAACCGCGCGGATGCCCTGTACGTGGTGAGCGACCCCATCTTAAATAGCAATCGC
>DATFQX010000293.1:0-4039 GCA_035263865.1 Xanthobacteraceae bacterium | reverse complement strand
ACGATGCGGTGCGTGGTTTTGACCTGGGGGCGACTATGAGACGCCGGGAGTTCATCACGCTGCTCGGCGGCGCGGCGGTCTGGCCGCTCGCGGCGCGCGCGCAGCAAGCCGAGCGCGTGCGGCGGATCGGGTTGCTGATGGGAGCAGCCGACGATCGCGAAGGAAAGGCGCGAGTGACGGCGCTGAAGCAGGGACTTCAAGAATTAGGATGGACAGACGGCCGCAACATCCAAATCGAGACCCGCTTTGCTGGCGCCGATGGCGACCGCATACGGGGCTCACGCAGCAGAACTAGTGGCGCTCGGGCCGGACGTACTCGTCGGCAACACGACGCCTGTGATCCGGGCGCTGCGGCAAGCGACCAGCTTCATTCCCATCGTCCTGGTGGGGGTCAACGATCCCGTCGAGCAAGGCTTCGTTTCGAGCTTGGCGCATCCGGGTGGGAACATCACTGGTTTCACTTTTGTCGATTTCGAAATGGTAGGGAAGTGGCTGGAGATGCTCAAAGAGGCCGCCCCCGGCGTTTCTCGCGCCGTACTCATGTTCAACCCTGACATGTCCCCCCAATATTACCTCTACTTGCGTTCGTTCGAGGCAATGCCGCGGTCAATCGCAGCCGAGGTGACGGCGTCCCCTGTTCGCGACACGGGAGAAGTCGAAGCGGCTTTTGCCAAACTTGGGCGCGAGCCGGGCGGCGGTCTGATCGTTGCACCGGACGCGTTCACCGTTGTCCATCACCAATTGTTCATCAGGCTGGCGCAGCAGCACCGATTGCCGGCCGTCTACGCCTTTCGGGCATACGTCGCTCAAGGCGCCTTCTTATCGTATGGACCCGATCCCTACGACAATTTCCGGCGCTCAGCTTCTTATGTCGATCGCATCCTCAAGGGAGCCAAGCCGGCCGATCTTCCCGTTCAACAGCCAACGAAGTTCGAACTGGCCATCAATCTCAAGACCGCTAAGACGCTCGGCCTCGAAATCTCCGACAAGCTGCTGGCGCTCGCCGACGAGGTGATCGAGTGAGGCGCCCCGAGTTCATCGTGCGGTTCTGCTAGGATTGATAGGCGACTGACCGTACCGACGAGGTGACCTTGTCTCGCAAGGAGGCGAAGAGCCGAACCCGCGTCCGCGACCTTCGTTCGACCAGAACGAAGGCGAGAACTCAGGTTGATCGCGTTCGCGAACCCCGAGCAGAGTTGGAGAAGAAGCTCAAAGCGCGCACGCGCGAACTGAGCGAAGCGCGGGAGCAGCAAGCGGCGACGACCGAGGTGCTGCAGGTCATCTCGAGCTTGTCGGGTGAGTTGGAGCCCGTGTTCCAGGCCATAATGGAGAAGGCGACGCGCATCTGCGAGGCTGAGTTCGGCAATTTGTTACTGTACGAGGGGGGAGTGTTCCGCCGCGCGGCGCTGTACAACGCGCCGCAGGGATGGGCCGAGTTGTGGCGGCGCGAACCGGCGATCCCTGTCGGGACGAAGAACCCCGTCGTCCGCATGGTCGCGACAAAACAACTAATACACATCACCGACATCAGGACGGAGGAGGCTTACATCGAGCGCGAGCCGTCGTTTATGGTGCTCGCCGATGTGGCTGGTGCTCGAACGGTGATCGCCGTACCGATGCTCAAGGACAACGAGCTCATCGGTGCGATCACCATCTACCGCCAAGAAGTACGGCCATTCACCGACAAGCAGATCGATCTGCTGAGGAGCTTCGCTAATCAGGCCGTCATCGCCATTGAGAACACCCGCCTGCTCAACGAGCTGCGCCAGCGCACCGACGATCTCAGCGAGGCGCTGGAGCAACAGACCGCGACCGCCGATGTGCTCAAGGTTATAAGCCGCTCGACCTTCGATCTACAAACCGTACTCGACACGCTGGTCGAATCAACGGCGCGGCTATGTGAGGCAGAAAGTGCGCACATCTTCCGCCGCGCCGAAACAGACTATGAATTGGCCGCCTGCCGGGGCTATTCGCGCGAATACGAGCAGTACATGAGGCGTCGACGACTCGCACCCGGCAGAGATTCGCTTGTCGGCCGAATTGCGCTCGAAGGTCAGGTGGTTCACATCCCGGACATCCTAGCTGATCCCGAATACAATCAGCCGGAGGCAGCGAAACTCGGCCGGTGGCGCACTATGATCGGTGTGCCGCTGCTGCGCGAAGGCACGCCGATCGGTGCGTTGACGCTGACCCGGTCAGCTGTGCGGCCCTTCACCGAGAAACAGATAGAGCTGCTCACGACCTTCGCCGACCAGGCGGTGATCGCGATCGAGAACGTGAGGCTGTTCGACGAGGTGCAGGCGCGCACGGAGGAGCTGACCGAGGCTCTCGAACATCAGACCGCGACGAGCGAGGTGCTTAACGTCATCAGCCGGTCTCCGACCGATGCTCAGCCGGTGTTCGATGCGATTGTTCAAAGCGCCGCGCGGCTGTGCGAGGCCATATTCAGCGTTGTTTGGCTCTACGACGGCGAACTTCTGCAGGTTGCGGCGACCCACAATTTTACGCCCGAAGTCCTGAATAAGCTTTTCAAGACGTATCCAGCGCGGCCAGATCGCTCGATAGCGGCCGGGCGTGCGGTGTTGGATGGTAAGATAGCCCATCTTCCCGACCTGCTGGCGGATCCGGAGTACTCGCATGAGTTAGCGCTCGCCGGAAACTGGCGAGCCTCGCTTGCGGTTCCCATGCTGCGCGACGGCAAGCCGGTTGGCGCGATCTCTGTCGGCAAGGCTGAAGCGGTGCCGTTTTCGGAGCGGCAAATTCAGTTATTGACTACATTCGCCGACCAAGCGGTCATCGCAATCGAGAACGTGCGGCTGTTTACCGAACTGCAGGCGAGCAATCGCGATCTGAGCGAGGCGTTGCAGCAACAGACCGCGACCGCCGACGTGCTGAAGGTGATCAGCCGCTCAACATTCGATCTGCAGGTGGTGTTGAACACGCTGGTTCGATCAGCCGCCCGACTTTGTGAGGCGGATATGGCTTCGATCGCTCGGCAGAGAGGCAAGAACTTCCATCTCGTGGCAAATTATGGGTACCCGCCCGGCTACAATCAATACATCGAAAGCTTGCCGATGGAGCCGGGCCGCGGCTCGGCAACTGGCCGAGTTCTACTCGAGGGAAAACCTATTCATATCATCGATGTTCTGGCCGATCCGGAACACATGATGGTTGAAGCTCGGAAGAGAGCGGGCTTTCGCACACTGCTCGCTGTGCCGCTCCTGCGCGAGGGAACTCCCATCGGTGTGCTCCACGTGCTACGCACAACTGTGCGGCCCTTTACCGAGAAGCAGATCGCCTTAGTCGAGACGTTCGCCGACCAGGCGGCAATCGCGATCGAGAACGTGCGTCTCTTCGACGAAATCCAAGACAAGAACCGCCAGCTGCAGTTGGCGAGCGAGAACAAGTCCCAGTTCGTCTCCAGCATGAGCCACGAGTTGCGGACCCCGCTTAACGCCATCATCGGATTGACCGAGATGATGGTCAAAAATGCGACGCGCTTCGGAACTGAAAAGGCGCAGGAGCCATTGCAGCGCGTCAACCGCGCTGGTACTCACCTTCTTGGCCTGATCAACCAGGTGCTCGACCTCTCCAAGATCGAGGCGGGAAAGCTTGAGCTCAACCCACAAACCGTGCAGCTACCACCGCTGATCAACGACGTCATTAGCACCGCCGGACAGCTGGCTGAGCAGAACAAGAACCGGCTCGTCGTTGACGCCCAAGCGAACCTCGGCGCATTGACCGTGGACCCCATGCGGCTGCGGCAGATCCTGCTCAACCTTCTGAGCAATGCCTGCAAGTTCACCAAGGCGGGCGAGGTGAAGCTTGCGGCGCGCAAGGTGAGCAATGGCAGCAATTTCGTCGAGTTCACCGTCTCCGATACCGGCATCGGCATGACGGCGGAGCAGCAGGGCAAGCTGTTCGAGGAATTCACCCAGGCCGACAACTCGACCGCGCAACGCTACGGCGGAACGGGGCTCGGCCTTGCCATCACGCGCAAGCTCGCGCGCATGATGGGCGGCGACGTGACGGTGGCGAG
>DATFQX010000292.1:0-3014 GCA_035263865.1 Xanthobacteraceae bacterium | reverse complement strand
GGCAGCGATCTCGGTGCGATCAGTGACGGTATGCCCGTCGTCCGCGATGAGCACGGCTCCTTCGTACAAGGTCTCCATCGCGCTGACCTTGCCGGAGTTAAATCGCTCAATCAGCGACGGGATGACGCCTTCGGGTTCAGTGGGGAGCGAATAGGACTCGGACATCAGAGGTCTCCTGTTCGTGTTGGTTAAACTGCGATGCGGCGATGATACGCACGTTGTGGCAGTTACCGTCGCCGCCTTAAACCCGACCGAGCGTATCAGCCGTGCTGGAACAGTCCCTGCCACGCGCGGTCAGACCCCAGATTGGCAGGCTCGCGCCCACCGTGAAGTCGACGTCGCCCGGCAGCGGCGCGAGGTTGCGTGCCTCGATGGCTACATACTCCGCCAGGGTGCCGTCGCGATGCCAGTCGGCGAGGCCGAACACTCGCTGTAACCGGACGCCCGTTTACATTACCGATCCAAAGAAAAATTGCTTAGCGGGCTTTGCCGCGATTGAATGAGTCTTGCTCAGATGTGATTGAATCAACGAGTGCCGTCGGCATGTTCCGCAATCGCCAATAAGAGAGGTCACAAGTAATTGAGCCATTTGCAATCCAGCAAATTAGTCTCCGTTGCTAGACGTGACTGCCAATCTGGCAGGTGCGCGCCGCGTCATCCGCGAACGCAGCAGCTGGCACTTCCTGACGCGCAAGCCACACGGTGCAAATGGAGTTGATCATGCGAAATCTAGTTTCGTTACTCATAAAACTGCTATTGCAGTCGGGTTCGCTGTGGTGCCCGGCAATTACGCGGAGGCGGGCAACGCTGCCCAGGGAGAGCATGCATTCGCAAAGTGTGCGTTTCTGCCATGCGAAGGACAAGAGTAATGGAATTGGACCCGGACTGCTTGGAGTCATAGGGAGACACGCCGGATCAGTAATACAGCGGCGCAAAGGTTGATCAGGGCTTTGAAGCTGCTGCCGGTTTTGTCGATCTAAACACGCCAGCCCGGAAGGATGGCCATGCCACGCTCGATCACGACATTCAAGCAAGTCCTCGTTGCCGCTGCCGTCCTGGCGGCAGCCGGGGCGGGCGCCGCGGTCGGCGACGCCGGCGAGACGGTCAAGCCGGTTGCAACGCACGAGCCGACGCCATCCATAGCTTGGTCCTTTCCATCGTCTTACTGGCGGGCGTCATTTTCGGTATCGGGGTTGAAGCCAAACGAAAGCGATAGCTTGAGCCTTGGCGCGCTCGTATCCGACTGATCGGACGCTGCCCAGCGGGCGCCGATTTTATAGTTGGTGCGAAGCAGGTCGCACGTCGATAGGCCCCTGCTTAAAAACCGCAAGATGGAAAAAGTCATAACAAGGAGCGTACAGCAAGTGACCGTCAACTCTGTTATTGCCTAGTCGGGTTCAGTGCCCTGGCTGATCCGCTAGGGCCGAGGCAACGCCGCAGAGGACAACAATGACCGAGTATCGGACCGTTACAGGCAACGAGAGTGAGATTGTTACCTTGACCTGGCAGCGCGGACAATGTTCCGCAACATGGAGATGTGTCATGAGGACATTTATCGCTCTCGCGTTGATCTCGCTGATCGCGATCCCATCGCTCACTCAGACCGCAAGCGCGGCTCCTGTGTCCCCGGCGAGCTCCGAATTCGGGACTAACGGGTACTAACAAACTTCCATTCGCTGTCGTACTCATCCATGGGGCCGCAGGCAACGTTGGCGCTTACGCCGTACAACTGGCCAGCCAAGCTGGCCTTCATGTAATCGCGACTGCTGCCTCCACCGATCTGGAGTACGTCAAGGGTCTGGGCGCCGACAGAATTCTAGATTTTCGAAGGGAGCGATTCGAGGATTCATTAGCTGGAGTGGATGTTGTCCTTGATACGATTGGAGGAGATACGCAGCAGCGGTCGCTTCGAGTTCTGAAGCCGGGCGGGATACTGGTTTCTGTCGTGTCACCTGTTCCCGAGACGATGCAAAAACGCTATGGCGTTCGAGCAGCGTACTTCTATGTGGACGTGACGACAGCGCGGCTGAACAAGATCACAGAACTGTTCGACAGCGGAAAACTGGTTACGCACGTCGGCACTGTGCTCCCGCTGGAGGACGCGCGCATCGCCCACGAGATGCTTGCCGGCCGCCCGCATCGCCGCGGAAAGATTCGTGCTCGATATCGATTCTCGACTCTAGGAACTGTTGAGATACAGCGGCGCAAAGGTTGATCAGGGCTTTGAAGCTGCTGCCGGTTTTGTCGATCTAAACACGCGAGCCCGGAAGGATGGCCATGCCGCGCTCAATCACGACATTCAAGCAATTCCTCGTTGCCGCTGCCGTCCTGGCGGCAGCCGGGGTGAGCGCCGCGGGCGGCGACGCCGGCGAGACGGTCAAGCCGGTTGCAACGCACGACCTGCCGAACCTGCCCGGCAAGCGCCTCACCGCGATCGTCGTCACTTATGCGCCGGGCGCCAAGTCGGCACGACACCACCACGCTGGCAGCGTCTGGGCCTATGTGCTGTCGGGGGCGATCCGCTCACAGAATTTCGCGACCGGTCCGGCCAAGTTGTGCCGGGTGGGGGACAGCTTCTTCGAGCCGCCCGGCAGCGAGCATCTCGTCAGCGAGAACGCGAGCGCGACCGAGTCGGCAAGCCTGCTCGCAGTCCACATCGCCGATGACGGTGCGGGGCTGACCACCATCGACAAGTGAGTGCGCGAACCAAGCGCTCCGGAGAAATCATGTCGATCACAGCTCACAGGATGACTGGGGCCGACACCGGCATCAAGGAGCGACTCCAGATGTTGGCGCCCTCACTCGCGGCGCTGTTCTACCCTTTCGCCCTCGAGGGCTTCAACGCCAGCGTCACACGCATCGCGGAGGGCGGTGCGGGCGCTCTTGTCTTGTCGTGGCTAGGTGCGGCGATGTGCCTTGCGCTGGCCTTCGCGGTGCCGCTGATCGCTATGCTCGCCGCAATGTCGCTCTCCGGCATCGACCGACCGACTGCGGCACAATTGCGCGCAAAGCGC
>DATFQX010000291.1:0-87957 GCA_035263865.1 Xanthobacteraceae bacterium | reverse complement strand
TCGCCCGCATGCGGCTCGCCGGACACGAGCAGGACACGCAGCTTGTCGCGCACGCCGTCGATGGAGACGACCGCGCGATTGTTGACGGCGGTAAGCTCTCCCTCGAGCGGGGAGGCTTCGATCTCCACGATGTTCGGCCCGACGTGCGGGATCGGCACGGTGACGTTGACGGCGCCGCCCACGCGCACATTGCGATTCTCGATGAGCTCGCCATCACGCCGCACCGCCACCTGCGCCGGACCTCGCGGCGCGCCCTGATCCTCGACCCGAAACGTGATCGTCTGCGTCTGCCCGACAATGCCGAAGCGCGGGGCCGTCACCAGCACGACGCGGCGATCGCGCTCGTTCTTGTGACCGGTGATCAGGCCGTGCACTGGCGCGGCGAAGCCGAGCGCCGCGACCTCGCCCGGCACGTCATGCACGCGCCCGTCGGTAATCAAGATCGCGCCGGCCACGCGCTCGGCCGGCACGTCGGACAGCGCAGAGGAAAGCGCCGTGAACAAGCGGGTGCCGTCGGTCTCTCCATCGGCTTGTCCGGCCTCGACGAAGCGCACTTCCAAGCCGGCGATATGGCCGAGCCGCTCGGCAAGCGCGGCGCGCGCCGCTTCCGTCTGTTGCAGACGGTCGCCGAACTCCTGGCTCGGGCTTTTGTCGATGACGACGGCGGCGACCGAGGTGAGCGGCTCGCGGTCTTCGCGGTTGATCGAGGGATTGGCGAGCGCGAGCACGAACAGCGCGAGCGCGATGGCGCGGATTACCGCCGCGCGGGCGCGGGCGAAGACCAAGAGGAGCGAGAGGACCAAAGCCACCGCGACCGCGGTCCACACCATGTACGCGGGCACAAGCGGAGAAAAGGAGATCCCGAGGTTCAACGTTTCAACTTCCCTTCTCCGTGGTCCCCGCGCAAGCGGGGAACCATATTCCAGAGGTGGTGGTCATGGGTCCGCGCTTGCGCGAGGACGACATCATTGTCCCAACCGCTCCAGCAATGCCGGGACGTGCACTTGGTCGGCCTTGTAGTTGCCGGTGAGCGTGTACATCACGATGTTGACGCCGGCGCGGAAGGCGAATTCGCGCTGGCGCGGCTCGGCGGAAACGAGCGGAAGCATGGCTTGCCCGTCCTGGCGCATCGCCCAGGCGCCGGCGAAATCGTTGGAGGTAATGATGATCGACGATACGCCGTCGCCGGCGCGCGCCGGACGGCTCGCGGGCTCGTCGTCCTCGGCGGCGGGCAGCGCTTCCACCCACAATTGGCCGGAGCTGAAGCGGCCGGGAAAGTCCTTCAACAGGTAAAACGTCTTCGTCAACACGTGATCGCGCCGCACCGGCTCGAGCTCGGGAATATCGAGCGAGGAGAGGATCGAGCGCAGCGCCTGCATGCCCGGACCGCGGCTCTCGCCGCCAGTGCCAGGGGGAGCCTCGAGCGCATCGCGTGTGTCAAACAGCACCGTGCCGCCCTGCTTCATGTAGGCGTCGATGTGCTCGAGCGCTTCGCGCGAGGGCTTTGCCGCGCTCGGCACGATCGGCCAATAGATCAGCGGGTAGAACGCAAGCTCATCGCGCGCCGGATCCAGCGCGATCGGCTCACCTGCCTCGAGCGCGGTGCGCTGGGCGAGGAACAAGGTGAGGCCCTGCAGCCCGGCCTTGGTGATGCGGTCGACCTCGGCATCGCCGGTGATGACGTAGGCAAGACGCGTCTCGAGCGTCGATCGCAACGCCTGCTCGTCCGAGCTCGTCGCGCGCGCGGGCGCTTGGCTCTGCGCGAAAGCGTATGGGGAAACGAACAGCGCGCCGGCAAATATTGCCAGCGCCAGGGTGGCTGCCGCCGGCCGCCGGCGTACGAGTTGGCGGAGCCCGCCGGCGAGCAGGAACACGACGAATGCATCGAGCGCGAGCAGCGCGAGCGCGATGATCAGGATGGGCCCGCGCAGATCCTCCGGTTCGATCGTTCGATAACCTTCTCGGCGCGCGTTAAGCACGGAGGTGTCGAGCGGCGCGAGCCGGTCATTGGGTGCGAGCGTGTTGACCGCCAGCAATCCCTCCGCCGGTCCATAAAAGCCCGGCGGATGGTCGGACGTTGCGCGGCCGCTAAACGTCGCTGGCACCGCACGCGCGCTCGCGGGCGGCGGCCCGAACGCACCAAAGCCGTCGAGAATGCGCGTCGGTGGCAACACCTCGCGATCGGCGCGGGCATTGGGAGTCGTGGCATCGCTCGCTGCCACCGTGCCGGCCAAAGAGACGATTCGCTTGAGCATTTCGACGAATGTGCCCGATAGCGGCAGGTCTGACCAGCGCGTATCGGCGGTGACATGAAACAAGACGATCAGGCCTTTGCCGCGGCGCTGGGCTGTCACCAGCGGCGTGCCGTCGGCAAGCGTCGCCCAGGTCCGTTCGGTCAGCGTGGCATCTGGCTCCGCCAACACCTGTCGGCTGATGCTGACGTCGGTCGGCACAGTCATGCCGAAGAACGGGCTTTCGCGCGCGAAGGCGCTGAGCTGCTGCGGCTGTTCCCAAGACAGGCTGCCGCCGAGAATGCGCCCGCCGCGTCTCAGTCGCACCGGCACAAGATCATCGTCAGCGGCGGCAAGCCGCGGGCCGGCGAAGCGCACGAGCACGCCGCCGTCATCGAGCCAGCGCGTGAGCTGATCGCGCGCTTCCGAGACGTTGCCCACGTCGGCGAGTATCAACATCGGCAGTCGCTGCTCGATGAATTGGCTCACCGCCTGCGCGGGCGAGCCGCGCTCGGCGAGCCGCACATCGGCGAATGGCCCGAGCGCGCGCGTGAGATAATAGGTCGAGGCGAGCAGCGGCTGAGCGGTATCGACGGTCGAGCCGGTGACCACGCCGACGGAACGCCGGCGCCAGCGCTTATCGAGCAGCGCCACCGCGCCGGCCGAGCGCTCGCCCCCGATCTCCAGCCGAGCGATATCGTTGCGGATCTCGACAGGCAGCGTGAGCTCGGCCTCGCTCTCGCGCTCGCCGTCCTTGAACGCGAACGAAGTATCGCCGAGCGGCAGGCCCTTGAGATCCAGCGCGCGCACGGTGCCGGTTTCCGCGCCGCCGCTCCCCGCGCGCAAGACCTTCACGGTCAACGCGCCGGCCGCGTTATCGGGGCCGGTGAGCGCATGCGCGGTTGGGATACCGCCCTCGACCACCGTGATCGGCCGTTGCTCGATCAATCGCCCGAATGCCGCGACAAAATCGTTGCCGCCGCCGAGATCGACGCCGTCGCTGAGCCAAACGAGCTCGGCATCGGGCGCGGCAGCGAGAAAACGGCCGAGCGCCGGCAGCGCATCCGCGCGCTCGACCGCGTATGGCTTCGGCTTGATCTGTTTGAGACGCACGCGCGCCGCCGCCGGCTCGAACGAGACGTCGCGCGCCGCTTCGGAGAGCGGGATCAGCGCAACGCCGCGATGATCGGTTTCCGCCCGCGCGATGAGATCATCGGCGCTGCGCATGCGCATATCCCACGTTCCCGCTGCCGGGAAGCCGTCGTCGATCAATATCGCGAGCGGCCCCTTGCTGGCCGAGCCGGCAAGCGGCGGATTCCACAACGGGCCGGCGGCGGCGATGATCACCAGCGCGGCGAGCGTGAGGCGCAGCAGCGTGAGCCACCATGGCGTGCGCTGCGGCGTCTCCTCCCTCGGCGCGATGTCGAAAAGAAGCCGCGTCGGCGGGAATGCGATGCGGCGCGGCTGCGGTGGAATGAGCCGCAGCAGCCACCACAGAACGGGCAGGCTCAAGAGTGCGAGCAAAACGAGCGGCTGCGCGAAGCCGAGGGGAAGGCCCGCCATCATGCGCGCCTCCCGATTTGCCCCGCGACGCCGAGCCGCCCGCCGATCGCCGCGCCGGGAGGCGGTGCGCCTAGACGCACGTGCAGCGCCAGCAACAATTCGGTCGCCGGGTGATCGGTGCGATGGATGGTGAAGCTCCAGCCGAGCTTGTCGGTTTCGGCGCGGATTTCCGCGCGATGACGTGCCACGCGCGTCTCGTATTCGCTCTTCCAAGCTTCGGCGCGGCCGGCGGTGATCGATCCTGCGCCCTCCGGCTCGATGAACTCGACGCGTCCGGAATAGGGGAAGATTTCCTCCGCCGGATCGACGATCTGCACCGTGTGTCCGTGCGCGCCGGTCGCGGAGAGCTGCGCCAGCGTGGCGCGCACTTGCGCAATCGGGGTCCAGAAATCCGACACCACGACGATCTCGGCGAGCGAGGAGGGCGCAAACAGCGGCGGAAGGCTCGGCCGTTCGGTGACGTCATGCACGATCGCGTTCGCCATCTTGTCCAACACGTTACGGCTGCCGGTCGGCCGCATCAGGCCCGGCATGCCGACGCGCTCGCCCGCCTGGACCAGAATTTCGGCCAGCGCGAAAGCAACGACCAGACAGCGGTCAAGCTTGGAGTCTTCGGCGAGCTGTGAGCGAAACTGCATGGAACGGGAGCGATCCGGCCACAGCCACACAGTATGCGCCGCCTCCCATTCCTGCTCGCGCACATACAGATGCTCATCGCGGGCGGATCGACGCCAATCGACGCGGCGCGCCGGCTCGCCCGACAGGAAGCGGCGGTACTGCCAAAAATTTTCCCCGGGACCCGCGCGCCTGCGGCCATGCAGCCCATGGATGACGGTAGCAGCGATGCGGCGCGCCTCGAGGATCAGGCGCGGCATGGTTTGCGCGAGCGAGCGGGCCTCGCCGCTCGCCCGCTGCGTTGCCCTGATCTCGTGCTTGTCCGCGCGCTGCTTTGCAGCTGCCATCCGACTATCCGATGCGGGCCTTGAGCTTACCGATAACGCCTTCCATGCTCTCGCCGTCGGCGCGCGCGGCAAAGGTGAGCGCCATGCGGTGCTTGAGGATCGGCTCGGCCATGGCGACGACGTCGTCGATCGACGGGGAGAGGCGCCCGTCGATGAGCGCGCGGGCGCGCGCCACCAGCATCAGCGCTTGGCTCGCGCGCGGGCTTGGCCCCCAGGAGATCAACTTGCCGATCTCGCCGCTCTCGGGGCCGGGACGCGCCGAACGCACGAGGTTGAGGATCGCCTCCACCACGGATTCGCCGACCGGCAGTCGGCGCACCAGGCGCTGCGCCGCCAGTAGCTCGTCGGCCGTCATGGTCGGCTTGGGCTTGCTCTCCTCGGTGCCGGTGGTGTCGAACACGATTTTGCGCTCGGCCTCGTGGTCCGGGTAATAAACGTCGATCTGCATGAGAAAGCGATCGAGCTGCGCCTCTGGAAGGGGGTAAGTGCCCTCCTGCTCGATCGGGTTCTGAGTCGCGAGCACGTGGAACGGGCGTGGAACGTCGTGACGATTGCCGGCGACCGTGACGTGGTGCTCCTGCATGGCCTGCAGCAGCGCGGATTGGGTGCGTGGGCTCGCGCGGTTGATTTCGTCGGCCATCAGTAATTGGCCGAAGATCGGACCAGGGATGAAGCGGAAGCTGCGCTTGCCGCCGGGGCTCTCGTCCAGCACCTCGCTGCCGAGGATGTCGGACGGCATCAGGTCCGGCGTGAACTGGATGCGGCGCGCGTCGAGCCCGAGCACGATGCCCATCGTCTCGACCAGCTTGGTCTTGGCGAGGCCGGGAAGCCCGATCAGCAGCGCGTGCCCACCACAGAGCACCGTGATGAGCGCCTGCTCCACGACCGGGTCCTGCCCGAAGATCACATTGCCGATTGCTGCCTTCGCGGCGGCGACCTGGGCGCCGGTCGCTTCCGCTTGGCGCACGATCATGTCTTCGAGCTTTTCCAGCCCGTCGGTGGCTGCAGCCATGAGATCAGTTCCTTCTCCTCGATCCATTGCTCGGGTCGGCTATGGCTCGGATCGTGTCGCCAGGCCCATCGGACTTGACCAAAAAACGTGCAACATTCGGGCCATGCGCCCGGCGACGCAGGCACGCAGCGGCGGCGGCTGTCGCCTCGAATCCCTCACAACTGCTGGAGATTACGCTATTTTTCACTGGGTGCGATCCCGCCTCGGCGCAGCTCTGCCTCGATCGCCCCAGAACCCCGGCCGCTCGACAAAGGCTCGTGAGCGCCTTGAACTCCTTGGGCTTTTCCGCCCGCCTCGACCGGGCAGGGGATAAGTTCGCTCGCAACCAAGACCCAGTGAAAACAGCCGGTCACCGCACAAGTTCCAGATAGACAATGGCAGACGAACGGCGCGGGTGCGCTCAACTCATCGTGAGGCGGCCTCGCCGCCCTGACGGCGTTTCGGCTTTGGCCGAGGAGATGGAGCCGTGATCGGCAAGCGCGCCGCCTCGCGAGGCTCCGCTCCCGATGGGGGGGAACTGCACAAGGCCAACCCCTCTTTTCTCGCGCTCACCGCGGTCGGCATCGTGTTCGGCGATATCGGCACGAGCCCGCTCTACACGCTGTCCGTCACGCTTGCCGCCACCGGCCACGCCGTGCCGACCGCTTCCGACGTGCTTGGCATCGTCTCGCTCATCTTCTGGGCGCTGATAGCGATGGTGTCGCTCAAATATGTCGTCCTCGTCTTGCGCGCGGATAATGAGGGCGAAGGCGGGATTCTGGCGCTGCTGTCGTTGGTGGCCCACGGGCGGATCGCGAACGGTCGCGGGATTCCGATTCTCGTCCTGCTCGGCATTACGGGCGCGGCGCTGCTTTACGGTGACGGGGTGATCACGCCGGCGATTTCCGTGCTTTCGGCGATGGAGGGCCTCAAGCTGGTCACGCCCGCCCTCGAGCGGTTCGTCCTCCCGCTTACCATTGGGGTTCTCGTCGCATTGTTCACGCTGCAGCGGCGCGGAACGGCAAATATCGGGCGTCTGTTCGGCCCGATCATGGTCGCCTGGTTTCTTGCCATCGGGTTACTCGGCGCCGCCAACATCTACCTCGCGCCCGCCATTCTCGAAGCGCTCAGTCCCGGCGAGGCGGCGCGTTTCGCTTTTACAAATCCGGTCACAGCCTTCACGGTGATGGGCGGGGTCTTTCTTGCGCTCACCGGCGCGGAAGCGCTCTACGCCGACATGGGCCATGTCGGCGCGACCGCCATCCGCCGTGCTTGGGCCGCTCTGGTGCTGCCGGCGCTGCTTCTGAATTATTTCGGCCAAGGCGCGCTCGTGCTTGCCGATCCCACCGCAATCGACAGCCCGTTCTACAAATTGGCGCCGGGTTGGGCGGTGATGCCGCTGGTGGGACTGGCTGCGCTAGCGACCATCATTGCGTCCCAGGCGCTCATCTCGGGCGTCTTCTCCCTCACTCGCCAGGCGATGCAGCTCGGGCTTTGCCCGCGCATGTGGATCGTGCCGACCTCGCCCGAGGAGGCCGGGCAGATCTATGTCCCGACTGCCAATTGGCTGCTTATGATCGGCACGTTGCTGGTCGTCGTGTTGTTCAAGACATCGCAGCATCTGGCCGGCGCCTACGGCATCGCCGTATCCGGGACCATGCTGGTCACGACGATCCTGCTCTATCGCGTGGCCATCGAGCGCTGGAGATGGCCGCCCGCGCTCGCGATCTTCATCATCGTGGTCTTTGGCGCGGTCGACGCGACCTTTCTCGCCTCCAACTCGCTGAAGATCGTCGACGGCGGCTGGTTTCCGATCACCGTCGGTGGCGCGATGGTGGGATTGATGCTCTGCTGGCGCCAGGGCTCCTCGCTCGTGCGCCACCGCCTCCGGGAGATGTCGATGCCGCTCGAGCAGTTCGTCAAGAACATCGACAAGATGGTAGTGGCGCGGGTCCCAGGCGTGGGCGTGTGGTTGACCAAAGGCACGCACGATGCATCGCCGGTGCTGCTGCACCATGTCAGGCACAACCGCGTCGTGCACGAAACCTTGATCCTGATGACTTTTGCCGGCGACCGGCGGCCGCGCGTGCCGTTGGCAGAGCGCCATTCGATCGCAGGCCTTGGCCACGGCATCCACCGCATTCAGGTGCGGCTCGGTTTCATGCAGACGCCGGACATTCCCGCAGCGCTCAGGAGTTGCAAGACGCTCGGCCTCGAGATCGATCTCGGCGAAGTGCATTATTACATCGCTCACGAAATCGTGGTTCGCCGTGCAAAGAACTCGGCGATGGCGGGGATACCGTTCGCGATCTTTGGCTTCCTCGCGCGCATCGCGAGCCGTGCCCCCGATTTCTTCAAGATTCCCCGCGAGGGGCTCTCCGAGGTGGGCTTTCACATCGAGATTTGATCGTCCCTCGTGGGCGGCGCGGAGCTAGGAGCTAAATGTGCGACGTTGGGCGTCCACTCGGATTCGCCGGCCCCGGCGACATGTTAGACTTGATCCGCCATTATCCCGGGCACAGATCGCAACCATGGCGCAGAAGACTGAACACGTCGGGCTCGACGCCATCGCAGGCATCGCGCGCGAAGCCTCGCGCAAGGGGCCGCCGCCGGTGCATCTTTGGAATCCGCCTTTTTGCGGCGACCTCGATATGCGCATCGCCTCCGACGGCACCTGGTTTTACCTCAAAACTCCGATCGGCCGATCGGCGCTGGTGAAGCTCTTTGCCTCTGTCCTCAGGCGCGATGGCGACAAATATTTCCTGGTCACGCCCGTGGAGAAATGCGGCATCGTCGTGGAAGACGCGCCGTTCCTCGCGGTCGAACTCAAACCGGAGAAGGCGGCACAAGGCCAGGTACTGCATTTTCGCACCAATGTGGACGACTGGGTGGCCTGCGGTCGCGATCACGCGTTGCGCTTCGAGCCCGAACCGGAAACCGGTGGGCTCAAGCCTTATCTCCACGTCCGCCGCAATCTCTGGGCGAAAGTGACGCGCGCGCTGTTCTACGATCTCGTCGAACTGGGCGAGGAGCGCGCGATCGGAGGCGAGCGCATGTTCGGCGTTCCTTCGAGCGGAGAGTTTTTCGCCATGGCGCCGGCCGCAAGCTTGCAGGATTTGCGATGACAGACGTGGCGCTGCCGAACGGCGCAACGAGCGATGATTTCTTTCATCGCGCTCGGGCGCGGCTCACGCTCGACGTGCCGCCCGCGCTCAACGACCTGGCGGCGCAGGCCAAGCGCGGCGATCTCGACCTCGACCCCGCGGCCTGGGAGCGCGCCGGCGTGAAAGCGACGCGGCCGGCAGCGGTGCTCGTTCCTGTGATCGATCGCAGCGAGCCCACGGTATTGCTCACGCTGCGCACAGAGCTTCCGAGCCATCCCGGGCAGATTGCGTTTCCGGGCGGAAAAATCGATCCGCATGACCGCACGCCGGCCGATGCCGCGCTGCGCGAGGCGGCAGAGGAGATCGGGCTTGGCCGTGCATTGATCGAGCCGATCGGCTATCTCGATCTCTATCTCACCTTCTCCGGCTATCGGATCCTGCCGACGGTCGCGCGCGTTCGTCCCGACTACAAGTTGGTGTTGTCCACGGCGGAAGTCGCCGAGGCCTTCGAGGTGCCGCTCGCTTTCCTGATGGACGCGCAAAATCACGCGCTGCACAGCCGCGATTGGAAGGGCGTGACGCGCAGGTACTACGCCATTCCCTTCGGTGAGCGTTACATCTGGGGCGTCACTGCGGGCATCTTGCGGAATTTGTACGAGCGCATTTATGCGGACTAAAGTGAAATTCGCCGAAATGGATCTGGAGCTTTCGCCCGGAACAGCAGAGCGATGATCCGCCCCGTCCTCACCGAAATCGCGCTGTTCCTGGCGCCGTTCCTCGTCTACGCCGTTTTCTTATGGGCGACGCAGGCGGGCGTGCTGCATCCGGACTCCTGGAGCCTGCCGCGCGTCGCCTGGCTCGTGATGGCGGCGCTCGTGCTCATGATCGGCAGCTTCGTCGTATTGGCGCAGTGGGGCGGCTCGCCCCCGGGCTCGACCTACGTTCCGGCCCACATGGAGGACGGCCGCTTCGTGCCGGGCGGGACGAAGTGACGCAAGCAAGCCGCCGGCTGGATGCCGCATGGCTGCGCGAGGCGCCGCTGCGCGACATCCTCGCTGCGCTCGACGGGCAAGGCGAGGAGGCCCGAGTCGTCGGCGGCGCGGTGCGTAACGCGCTCCTCGGTGAACCGCACGGTGATACTGACATCGCCACCACCGCGCTGCCCAGCGAGGTAATCCGCCGCGTCGAAACGGCAGGTTTCAAGGCGGTGCCCACCGGCATCGAGCACGGCACCGTGACCGTCGTGGGCGCCGGGCGGCCGTTCGAAGTCACCACCTTGCGCGAAGATGTTGAGACGTTCGGCCGTCATGCCAAAGTGGCTTTCGGCCGCGATTGGAAACGCGACGCCGAGCGCCGCGATTTCACCATGAACGCGCTGTCGCTCTCCCGCGACGGAACGATCTACGACTACGTCGGCGGCCTCGCCGACATCGAGGCGCGGCGCGTTCGCTTCATTGGCGATGCCGCAACGCGCATGGCCGAGGACTATCTGCGTATCCTGCGATTCTTCCGTTTCCACGCCGCCTACGGCGAGGGCGCTCCCGACGCGGAAGGGCTCGCGGCCTGTATCGAGGCGCGCGACGGCCTCGAGCAATTGTCGCGCGAGCGCGTGCGCATGGAGGCGCTCAAGCTCCTCGTCGCCAAGCACGCCGTGCCTACGCTGGCCCTGATGACTGAGACGGGTTTGATTGAGCAGGTGCTCGGCGGCGTACCCCTGCTCGCGAGCTACTCCAATATGGTCAAGCTCGAGGGTGCGCTTGCGCTTGCGCCCGATGCCATACGCCGGCTCGGCGCGCTCGCCGTCTCGGTGGTCGAGGACTCGGACCGCCTGCGCGAGCGGCTGCGCCTCACCAACGCGGAGTACGAGCGGTTGGCATCGATGGTGGAGGGCTGGCGGCAAATTTCAGCGGGCTTGCAGGGGCAGGAGGCCCGGGTTCTGCTCTATCGGGTGGGACCGAAGCGTTTCACCGATCGCATCCTGCTCGCCTGGACGCGTTCGCCGCAAGGCGCGGCGGATCGGGCCTGGCATCGACTCACGACGCTGCCCGCACGCTGGAGCGCGCCGGCATTCCCACTCAAGGCTGCCGACTTCATCGCGCGGGGCGTGCCGAAAGGACCCGGTCTGGGTGCGGCGCTCGCCACGGCCGAGGAGGCGTGGATCGCGGCCGGATTTCCGGCGGATGCGGCTCAAGTGGCGGCCATTGCGGACGCGGCGGCGGCCGCAACAAGGTGATGCTGCGCCAGCCGACTCGCTCCGCGGCCCGTTGCGCACTACATTTGCCAGAACCAGGTTATCATGAGTAACAGCCGCCGTCCCGCTGATATCGCGCGCCGCTCGGCGAAAGCGCTCAAGGCGCGGCCCCGCGATGCATTTCGCCGCGAGACTTTCGCACTGCCGCGCGAGAAGGCGCGCGAAAAGGCACGCGAAATCTTTCGCCGCTATCCAAAGGCCGACTACATGACCGAGATCGAATCCTGGCGCGAACTTCCGGGCGACCGCATCGAATTCACTATGCGGCGGCTTCCGAGCGCGGATTGATATCAATTCCGCTTCACAAGCTCATCTAGCAGCGCTCCCGCGAGGCACGCGTCGCGGGATGCCTTCGGAGTATGACGGCGAGCAACGTCACGTGATACTTCAATCGCTCTCGTTGGCTCTTGCCGAAATCTCGTTGCCGCAGCTCGCGCTAATTGCCGCAATGGCCCTCGTTGCTTCGTTCGTCGGCGGAGTTGCCGGCTATGGCACTGGCGCGCTGATGCCGCTGGTCCTGGTGCCGATCGTGGGCGCCGAGCCAGTCGTGCCCATCCTTTCGCTCTCGGCGCTTTTGACGAACATCAGTCGCGCGACGGCGTTTTGGGGTTTTGTCGATGGACGTCGCGCCTTGCTGGTGCTCATCGCGGCGGTGCCGACCTGCGTGCTCGGCGCCTGGGCTTATACCCTGCTCACTGGCAAAGGCGCCGCCCTTGTGATCGGCGCGATGCTTATGGCGAGCGTGCCGCTGCGCCGGCTCATGCGCCGGCGCGGGCTTGCGCTCTCGAGCCACGGATTGGCAGCGGCTTGCTTCGGCTGGGGACCGCTCGCCGGCGGCACCGTCGGCGCCGGCGTAATCCTTCTCTCGCTTCTGATGGCGGCTGGACTTGAAGGCGCCGCCGTGGTCGCGACCGATGCCGTCATCTCCATCGGCATCGGGCTCGCCAAACTTGCGACCTTCGGGCTCGCCGGCGTCGTGAGCGCGAAGGTGATCGCCGTCGCGCTGCTCATCGGCGCCGTGGCGTTTCCGGGCGCCTTCCTTGCCAAGCGGCTCATCGCGCGGCTTCCCTTGCATGTGCATACCGCGATCCTCGACGCGGTCGTGATCGGCGGCGGGGCGGCGATGATGGTTCACGCCTTCGCGCGGTGACGAATGCAGGCTACGGCCATTTCGCGACCGGAGGCAGCGATGACAAGATTGCCTCGACATTGCCGCCGGTGCGCAATCCGAAGACAGTACCGCGGTCGTAGAGCAGGTTGAATTCCACGTAGCGGCCACGGCGTACGAGCTGCTCGTCGCGCTCGGCGGCGCTCCAAGGCGCGTTGAAGTTGTTGCGCACCAGCTCGGGATAAATGCCGAGGAAGGCGCGCCCGACCTCCTGCGTGAAGGCGAAATCCGCCTCCCAGTCCGCGCTGTCGAGATAATCGTAAAAAATCCCGCCGATTCCGCGCATCTCCTGACGATGGCGCAAGTAGAAGTACTCGTCGCACCAGCGCTTGTACTTCGCGTACGGGGCGACGCGCGCATGGGCATCGCAAGCCCGTTTCATCGCCGCATGAAAGGCGATCGTATCGGGATCGTCTTGCCGGCGGCGCCTCTCGAGTACGGGTGTCAAATCCGCGCCGCCGCCGAACCAGGCCTTAGTGGTCACCACGAACCGCGTGTTCATGTGGACCGCCGGCACGTGTGGATTCTGCGGATGGGCGATGAGTGAAATGCCGGAAGCCCAAAAGCGCGGATCGATTTCGGCCCCGGGAATGTCTTTGCGGAATTCCGGCGCAAACTCCCCGAATACAGTGGACACATGCACGCCGACCTTCTCGAACACGCGCCCCTGCATGCTCGCCATCACGCCGCCGCCTCCCGGCTTGGCGTGAGTGGCTCTCGTGCTTGAATTGCCGCTTTCCGGTGAGCTCGCTTGGTCGCCAGCGTGATCGGCGCGAGTCCAAGGTGTACGGAGGAATCGGCCGGCCGCGCGATCGGCGAGCAGCGCGCGCGCGGGCAAGGCAGTTTCAAGCGCCTCCAATGCGGCGCAGATGTTGTCACGCAGCGTTTCGAACCACGCTTGCGCGCGTGCCTTGCGGGATTCGAGCACGCTCTCGCTCATGTAACCTCCAGCCTTCCTTTAGGGCATGCTCGCTTGCGCGTCACCATCGCCAGCGTGCGCGCGCACAAATGTTCGCTGAGAGACTTACGCGAGCTTTTTTTTGCCATCCTTTGGGCCGGGGAAAATTCCAGCCGAAGCTTTTTTTCGCCATTGTTTCGGGAAACGCTGTCGGCGTGGGGGATGTTGGGGGTGTGATGTCCGCCCCCGCTTGCGTGGGGACCTGGGCAGGCGGTGGGTTAGTGACGAGCGCCAGCAAGCGATGCGGGTGAGGGGTAGCGCCTTGGGGCGTGAGAATATCCCTCACCCGCTTCGTGTTTTTTGATCATCTCATGTCGCTGAAGAATGCACGCGCCGTAGCGCCTCGCGCTAGCTCTCGCAGCTTGGCTGCGCTTGCGTTTGCCGAATTGCTTCGCCCACGGCCATGGCCGCGGCCATCGCGACATTGAGCGAGCGTAACCCCTCGCGCATCGGAATGAGGAGCCGCGCGTCGGCCGCTGCGTGCACCTTTTCCGGCACGCCCGATGTTTCGCGGCCGAACAGCAAGACGTCGCCGCGTTGGAACGCGTGCTCGAGATAGGAGCGGCGCGACCGCGTCGTGAAGACGATCAGCCGCGCGGACGCGCGGGCACGCCAAGTTTCGAATGCGTCCCAATCGGCGTGCCGGGCGATCTCGACCTGATCGAGGTAATCCATGCCGGCGCGGCGGAACGCACGGTCGCTGGTCGGAAAGCCTGCCGGCTCGATGATGTGCGTCTCGACGCCGAGGCATGCGGCAAGACGAAGAATCGTACCCGTGTTCTGCGGGATGTCGGGCTCATAAAGCGCAATGCGTACGGGCAGGATTACAGCCATGCAACGAACCGCGATCGCGGGCGAAATGTATGACCGGCGAAAGCTTTGTGCGACATTTAGTCGTCGCGACACAGGTCCGCATTGCCCACTTGCGCTCCCTTGGCAAGGGTGCCAATAAAACGCCCCTGGATTAAGCCGCTTGGCCCCTCGCTCGCAGAGAGGAGAGCGGCTGGTCCGCCCGCCGCCGCCAGGCGGCGTCTGCGTGTCGGGCCGGGAGCGAGCGCGGCTCCTGCGCGGAGAAAGCAGCCGCTGCAAACGGGCTGCGGGCGGACTGACGGATAAGAAAGGACTGCGCACGTGACGACGATGTCTTCGGCCGAGCCGACGCGTCGCGATTTTCTTTATATTGCGACCGCCTCAGTGGCCGGGATCGGGGCCGCCGCGACGCTCGTTCCGCTGATCGCGCAGATGAATCCCGACGCCTCGACGATTGCGGCGGGCGCGCCGATCGAGGTTGATCTTTCGCCGATCGCCGACGGCCAGGTGATCAAAGTGTTCTGGCGCGGCAAGCCGATCTACGTCAATCACCGCACAATGAAGCAGATCGAGGAGGCGCAGAACGTCGACGTTGCGAGGCTGCCGGACCCGCAGCCGGATTCGGCGCGCGTCAAGCCCGGTCACGATCAGTGGCAAGTGCTGATTGGAATCTGCACCCATCTCGGCTGCATTCCGATCGCCCATCAGGGGCCGTACGATGGCTACTTCTGCCCCTGCCACGGCTCGGTCTACGACACGTCTGGACGCATCCGGCAGGGACCCGCGCCGCTGAACCTCGCTCTACCGCCATACGAATTCCTCTCTGACACGAAGATCCGGATCGGCTGACGGTCTCATGAGCGGACATCCGACCTACCAGCCGCAAACCGCGTTCATGCGATGGATGGAGCGGCGGCTGCCCATCGGCGGATTGGTCTACTCCTCGTTCGTCGTTTACCCGACGCCGCGCAACCTGAACTACTGGTGGACGTTCGGCGGCATTCTCGCGTTCATGCTCGGCGTGCAGATCGTCACCGGGATCGTGCTGGCGATGCATTACACGCCGCATGTGGATTACGCCTTCGACTCCGTCGAGCAGATCATGCGCGACGTGAACTACGGCTGGCTGCTGCGCTACCTGCACTCCACTGGCGCGTCCATGTTCTTCCTCGCCGCCTACATCCACTTGTTCCGCGGCATGTATTACGGCTCCTACAAGGAGCCGCGCGAGGTGCTGTGGATCCTCGGCGTTATCCTGTTGCTGCTCATGATCATCACCGGTTTCATGGGCTACGTGCTGCCGTGGGGCCAGATGAGCTTTTGGGCGGCCACCGTCATCACCAACCTGTTCTCGGCGATCCCGCTGGTGGGGGAATCGGTCGTCACCTGGCTGTGGGGCGGCTATGCGGTCGGCAACCCGACTCTCAATCGATTTTACTCCCTGCACTATCTGCTGCCGTTCGTGATCGCCGGGGTGGTCGTCCTCCACGTTTGGGCGCTGCACGTGGCGGGACAGAACAATCCAACGGGCATCGAGCCCAAGAGCGAGCAGGACACCGTTGCCTTCACGCCCTACGCGACGATCAAGGATACCTTCCTGCTGGCCGTGTTCTGCATCCTGTTCGCCTGGTTCGTGTTCTACATGCCGAACTTTCTGCTTCATCCCGACAACTACATCCCGGCCAATCCGGCGGTGACGCCGATGCACATCGTGCCGGAATGGTACTACCTGCCGTTCTACGCGATCCTGCGCGCGATCCCCAACAAGCTCCTCGGCGTGATCGCGCTCGCCGCCTCGATCCTCATCCTCGCGTTCTTGCCGTGGCTCGATACATCGAAGGTGCGCTCGGCGCGCTATCGTCCGGCGTACCGCCAATTCTTCTGGGCATTCGTGATCGTCTGCATCGGGCTCGGCTGGCTCGGCGCTAAGCCTCCGGAAGGTAACTACGTGCTCTTCGCGCGCATCTTCACCGCCTACTACTTCGCCTTTTTCCTGGTGATCCTGCCGGTGCTCGGCAAGATCGAGAGAACCAGGCCGCTGCCGAACTCGATTTCGGAATCGGTGCTGCGCGAGGGCAAGCCGATTGGGGCGCCCGCGCCGCCACCGGCGGCCGCCAAGGTTTGAGAGCACGCCATGGCCCGCGCGTGCGCCGTCCTTGCTCTCGCCGTCTCGCTTTCCGCGTTCGCTGCGCCGGCGCTCTCGCAAGAGCACGAACCACCGCCGCCGCCCACCAACAAGTGGTCGTTCGCGGGACCGTTCGGCAAGTTCGACGGCGCACAGCTTCAGCGCGGCTTCAAGGTCTATCGCGAAGTCTGCCAGGTCTGTCACGGCCTCAAACTGGTCGCGTTCCGCACGCTTGCGGCTCCCGGTGGGCCCGGTTTCACCACCGCGCAGGCGGCCGCCTTCGCCGCCGAATACCAGGTCAAGGGCGAGCCTGACGATCAAGGTGAGGTCAAAGATCGCCCCGGCCGCCTCGCCGATACGTTCCCGCCGCCGTTTCCCAACGACCAGGCCGCGCGCGCCCGCTACAACGCTGTGCCGCCCGATATGTCGGTGATCGCCAAGGCGCGCGGCTACGAGCGCGGCTTTCCTCGCTGGGTCGGGGACGTATTCACGCAGTACCAGGAGCAGGGCGTCGACTACATCACCGCGCTGATGCAAGGCTATAAGGACAAGCCGCCGGCAGGCGTCACCATTCCATCCAGCAGCTTCTACAACGAATACTTTCCCGGCCACGCCATCGCCATGCCGCCGCCGCTCACCGATGGCCGCGTCGAATATACCGACGGCACGCCGGCAACAGTCGAGCAATACGCCAAGGACGTTTCCGCCTTCCTGATGTGGACCGCCGAGCCACACCTCGAGGCCAGGAAGCGCGTCGGCATGCAGGTGTTCATTTTCCTCGTCGTGCTGGCCGGGCTTCTCTATTTCACCAAGAAAAAGGTGTGGCACCAGGTGGAATTACATCCGGAGGAGCTCAAGCCGCGCCCGCCGAGCGAATATCCGCGCGCGTGAACCGTCACCCATGACCAAGGCCGTGCTCGGCGTCATCGGCGGCTCCGGCATCTATGACCTGCCGGGGCTTGAGAAGGTGCGGCAAAAGACGATCAGGAGCCCTTGGGGCGAGCCATCCGGTGCGCTGCGCATCGGCGAGATCGCAGGCTTGCCGGTCGTGTTTCTCTCGCGCCACGACAAGGGGCATAGGCTCTCGCCGTCCGACATCAACTATCGCGCCAATATCGACGTGCTCAAGCGCGCTGGGGTGACTGACCTCGTCTCGCTCTCCGCCTGCGGCTCATACAAGCAGGAATTGCCGCCTGGCACCTTCGTGCTGGTCGACCAATTCGTCGACCGCACCTTCAACCGGCAGACCTCGTTCTTCGGCAAGGGTTGCGTCGCCCACGTCTCGATGGCGCATCCGGTCTCACCGCTGTTGCAAGACCGCGTCGCGAACGCCGCCCGCCTCGAAGGCATCGATATCGTGCGCGGCGGCACCTATGTGTGCATGGAAGGGCCCCAGTTCTCCACCTACGCCGAGAGCATGACCTACAAGGGGCTGGGCTATTCGGTGGTCGGCATGACCAATCTGCCGGAAGCGAAGCTCGCGCGCGAGGCCGAGCTCTGCTACGCCACGGTCGCCATGGTCACCGACTTCGACTGCTGGCATCCCGACCATGATGCGGTGACCGTGCAGGACATCATCGCCGTGCTCGCCGCGAACGCTGACAAGGCGAAAGCGCTGGTGGCGCGGCTCGCGCGCGATTTCCCGCGCGAGCACGAGCCTTGCCCGATCGGCTCGGATCGCGCGCTCGACACCGCGCTGATTACCGCGCCCGAGGCGCGCGACAAAGCCCTCCTCAGAAAGCTTGACGCGGTCGCGGGACGGGTGCTCAAGGCGAAGAAGTGATTGTGTCGTCCTCGCGCATAGCGCGTCGCAGACGCGCGTAAACGCGCTTATGGCTCATGCGGGCTACGGCGTCGTGCGCGCCAGCTGCTTCGCAATCTGCCGCGCGGCAATCGCGCCGCGAGCGAGCGCGGTCGCGATGCAGGGATGCGCCGGATTGGCGACGTCACCCGCCGCAAACGCGCCGCGGCAAGATGTCTCCATGTTGCCGTCGACGACGAGGTACCCGCGCGCGTCGGTGGCGGGCGCAAGCTCGGCAAGCCAGGGCTCGTCGGTGTTCGGTCGGTAGCCGAACAGGAGAACCACATGCTCGGCTTCAATCTCACCGCCGCCGTGGAGCTGGACGTTCACTCCTGAACCGGTGTCGTCGAGCGCTTCGACCCTGCGTTCCGCCATCACCTGCACCAATCCGGACGCCTGATGTCGGCGGAGTCGCTCGACCAGGAGCGGTTGCGCTCTCGGCGATTTCGAACGCATGACCACAGTCACGCGCACACCTTTCTCGGCCAGCATGCGCGACACATCGAAGGTATTATCGCCGCCACCGATCACAGCCACATGTGAGCCCAAATCGGCGCCAGGCTCACCGACCGCGCTCGCACCGAGATGCAACCGGCCCGCCGCCGCCATTCGCCTCGCGTTCTTCACCCCATCGAGCCATTCCTCGCCCGCGAAACGCGTACCGGTCGCGATCACGATTGCTGGGCTCGACAGGGATAGCGCCGCTGGCGTGCCCGAGGCATCGAGCCGCCATCGTTCATTATTTTCGCGGCGCAGGCGCTGTATTGTTGTGCCGAGCCACGTTTCGATCCCGAGCTCGCGGATATGGACCGCGAAGTCGGCGGCGTTCTCGCGCGCGCTTTTGCCGCGCTGCCCGAGCAGCCACTCGTTGGGATAGGGGCTCATGCGCGCCATGCCGCCGAGCGCGCTTTCCTTTTCGATGATGACCGGGTGCAGGCCGTAATTGTGCAGCCACAGCGCGCAGGACATGCCGGCGGGGCCGCCCCCGATGATCGGAAGGACCGGCGGCTCGCTAGGCATATCCGTCTCCGGTTGCGCGCGGCGCCATGGTTCGTCAGAGTGGGGTCGCCACTCGTGCGGTTTGCAATTTCTCAAGACTAGACCTTAAGCCCCGTTTTGAGGCGAGACGCCCATGGTGAGCATGCAGTTCGAGCACGACCTCAAGGACTCGATCCGGTCCATTCCCGACTATCCTAAGCCGGGAATCGTGTTCCGTGACATCACCACGCTGCTCGGCAACGCGCGTGCGTTCCGCCGCGCGGTGGACGAGCTGGTTCAGCCCTGGGCGGGCATGAAGATCGACAAGGTCGCCGGGATCGAGGCGCGCGGCTTCATCCTCGGCGGGGCGGTGGCGCACCAGGTCTCGGCGGGTTTTGTGCCGATCCGCAAGAAGGGCAAGCTACCGCACAAGCGCGTGTCGATCGCCTATTCCCTGGAATACGGCCTCGACGAGATGGAGATGCACGAGGACGCTGTGGAGAAGGATGACCGCGTCATTCTAGTGGATGATCTAATTGCAACGGGCGGGACGGCGGAGGGCGCGGTGAAGCTGCTGCGCCAGTTGGGCGCACAGGTGCTCGCCGCCTGCTTCATCATCGATCTGCCCGATCTCGGCGGTGCCGCGAAGCTGCGCCAGCTCGACCTGCCGGTGCGCACGCTCATCAGCTTCGAGGGTCACTGAGGCTGTTGCCCGCTCCTCCGTTGGCGCCGAACGGCTACTTCCGGTGCGGCCCCCACGGACCCGGCTCGGTGTCGGCCGGCGGCGGCGAGCCGAGCTCGACCGGCGGCCGTTGCGGCAGGAACGGCTTGGGCGCGTCTTGCGCCTCGCCCCATGGGCCGCTTGCAGCGCTTTGGTCGGCAGGCTCCGTTTCCGCCTCGCCCGTCGCTTCGCCGGGCGCGGGCAGCGCGAGTGGCCCCGGATCATGCCCGCCGGCGAACTTCACCAGCGCCGCCACGCGCGCATCGACCGACGGATGCGTGTCGAAGATGTTCGAGAATCCCTCGCGCGGATTGTCGATGCACATTTCCATGACCGCCGAGGTCGCGCCCGGCAGCTCGCCGCGGCCTTCGATCTTGCGCAGCGCCGCGATCATCGCGTCCGGATTCTTGGTGAGCTCGACCGAGCCCGCGTCGGCCAGATATTCGCGCCGGCGCGACAGCGCAAAGCGGATGACGATCGACAAGATCCAGGCGAGCGCGATGAGCACGACGGCGATGAGGATCGCCACCCCCGCGCCCCGGCGGTCGCCGCCCTCGCGCCCGCCGCGCCAGCGCAGGCCGCCTTGGAACAGCAGGCGGAAGACGAGTTCGGCGAAGAAGGCGATCACGCCGGCGATGATCACGGCGATCACCAGCATGCGCACATCGCCATTGCGGATGTGGGTCAATTCATGGCCGAGGACGGACTCGATCTCGGCGTCGTTGAGCGAATTGAGCAGGCCCGAGGTGACGGTGATGGAATATTGCTTCTCGTTCATGCCGGTGGCGAAGGCGTTGAGGCTGTCATCCTCGATCACCTTGAGCGTGGGCATGGTGATGCCGCGCGAGATGCAGAGGTTCTCGAGGATATTGTAGAGGCGCGGCTCCTCCTGCCGCGTCACCTCGCGTCCTCCCGTCACCGCGTCGATCATGCGCTGATGGAATTTATAGGCGATGAGGATCCACAGCGCGGTGGCGAGCGTCGCCCAGGGCGCGGCGTAGAGCGCATCGCTCAAAGCACGGCGCAACAGTTCGTCCGGCGGCGCGTCGATCGTGAGCGCCTCGCCGACGAGCGCGCCGGCGTAGACGAGCAGGTAGACGAGGAAGAACAGGCCGACGAGCAGCGCGATCGAGCGCCGCTTGTTCGATTGGATGTGCGTGTAAAGTCCGTAAGCGGCCATTCCACGTCCCTATCATTCCGGGGCGCGCCGAAGGCGCGAACCCGGAATCCATACTCGCAGCTGTGGGTTATGGATTCCGGACTCGCCGCCGCGCGGCGCCCCGGAATGACACGTCAAAACTTCACCTGCGGCGCTTGCTCGAGCGCCTTGCGCTCCTCGACGCCAACGTCAAAGAAATCCTTGGGTGTGAATCCAAGCGGGCCCGCCAGCAGCACCGCGGGGAACTGCTGGATTCCGGTGTTGTACTCCTGCACCGCGTTGTTGAAGAAGCGGCGGGCGGCGGCGATCTTGTTCTCCAGATCCGAAAGCTGGCTCTGCAGCTCGCGGAAGTTTTGGCTGGCCTTGAGGTCGGGATAGGCTTCGCTCAATGCGAACAATTGCCGCAGCGCCCCGGTCAGAGCATTCTCGGCGGCGGCTTGCGCCGCCACGCCTCCCGACTGCGCCGCAATCGCGGTATTGCGCGCCTGCACCACCGCCTCAAGCGTGCCGCGCTCGTGCCCGGCATAGCCCTTCACCGTCTCGACCAGGTTGGGGACGAGATCGTGGCGCTGTTTCGTCTGCACGTCGATGTCGGAGAACGCCTGGTTCACTCGCTGGCGCAATGCGACGAGCCCGTTGTAGATCGTGATGATCCACAGCACGAGCACGACGATCAGGCCGATGACGATCCAGGTGACGACGGTGGAGGACATACATGGCTCCTCGGAAGGTTATCGCCGACGTCAATCTATGGTGCTGCAAGGACGAAGGGAAGCGGCGCGCTGAACCCTGCGGAACGCGACAGCGCACAAATCGTTGCTTTGAACGGGACTGGCCCGGCGCGATGATGAGGCGAGGATGGCAGTGAGTATCCCTGTCGCGCCGGACGCGACGGCGCAGGCAAGCGCGGCGATCGTCACGACCGACATTCCGGCGCGACTCGATCGCCTGCGCTGGGGCCGCTTCCATACCCTGGTGGTGGTCGCGCTCGGCATCACCTGGATCCTTGACGGTCTCGAGGTGACGCTCGCCGGCGCCATCTCGCCCGCGCTCAAGGAGAGCCCGCACCTGAAATTTTCCAACGCCGATGTCGGGCTTGGCAGCAGCGCCTATCTCGCCGGCGCGGTGCTTGGCGCGCTGTTCTTCGGCTGGCTCACAGACCGGCTCGGACGCAAGCGGCTGTTCTTCATCACCCTCGGCGTCTATCTCGTCGCCACCGCCGCGACCGCGCTATCCTGGAATCTGGCGAGCTTTGCCCTGTTTCGCTTCTTCACCGGCGCGGGCATCGGCGGCGAATACACCGCGATCAATTCCAGCATCCAGGAGTTGGTGCCCGCGCGCTATCGCGGCTGGAGCGATCTCGTCATCAACGGCAGCTTCTGGATCGGCACCGCGTTCGGCGCGGCGGGCTCGCTGGTGCTGCTTGATCCCAACGTCCTGGCGCCGGATTTGGGCTGGCGGTTGGCGTTCCTGATCGGGGCTGCGCTCGGCCTCGTCATCTTCCTCATGCGCCTATGGCTGCCTGAATCGCCGCGCTGGCTGATGACGCACGGCCGCGTCGAGGACGCCAAGGCGGTGCTCGATGGCATCGAGGCCGAGTTCCGCGCCCGTGGGCATCGGCTTGCGGACGAGCCGCTGCCAGCCATTCGCCTCCGGCTCCGCCGCTCCACGCCCCTCGCCGAAGTTGCCAACACGCTATTTCGCGTCGAGCGCCGGCGCACGCTTGTTGGCCTGAGCCTGATGGCGGCGCAGGCGTTCTTCTATAACGCGATCTTCTTCACCTATGCGCTAGTGCTGACCGACTTCTATGCCATCCCCGCCGATCACGTCGGCTGGTATCTGCTCCCGTTCGCGATCGGAAATTTTCTCGGGCCGGCGCTGCTCGGACGGCTGTTCGACACCGTTGGGAGGCGACCCATGATCACCTTCACCTACGCGCTCTCCGGGATATTGCTTGCTGGCGCGGGCTATCTCTTTGCGGTCGGCGCCTTGTCCGCGACCGGCCAGACGATTGCCTGGATGGTGATCTTTTTCTTCGCCTCTGCCGCGGCGAGCTCGTCCTACCTAACTGTCAGCGAAATCTTTCCGCTCGAGATACGCGCGCTCGCCATCGCTTTCTTCTACGCCATCGGTACCGGCATCGGCGGCGTCGCCGGACCCTGGCTGTTCGGCGCGCTCATCGATACCGGTTCGCGCTTTAGCCTGTTCGTAGGCTACCTCTTCGGCTCTGTGTTGATGCTCGCCGCGGCATTCATCGCGGCGCGTTACGGCGTGGCCGCCGAACGCAGATCGTTGGAAAGTATCAGCCGGCCGCTCGCCGCTGCCGAGTGATAGCCCTCGGCGTGCTAGGCCCGTCTCCCGGAGGGCAATCCGTCGTTGCCGGGCTTGACCCGGCAATCCATCCCCCTTGAATGAAGCGCGTTTCTGCGATGAATGCCCCGGCGGAGGAACCGAGGGGAGCTGCGCGTTGGTGTGAGGCAAATGGAGCAGGCATCCGACTTCGATACCTACAACGCGCGCCAGATATCCGCGCGCAAGCGGCATATCCGCGACCTCGCCGACGCGAGCGCGCCCGCGCGTCGGACCTGGCTCGCGCGCGGCGCATTCTTCCACGACGAAGACCTCCTCTATCTGAAGTTTCTCATCCCTGAAGGCGCGCGTGTGCTCGAGCTCGGATGCGGCACGGGCGATCTCCTTGCCGCGCTCAAGCCCTCGTTCGGCATCGGTGTGGATTTCAGCGCCGGCATGATCGCCGAGGCGCGCAAGACGCATCCCGACCTCACGTTTGTTGCTGGCGACGTCGAAGACCCCGCTTTCCTGCGCTCGCTGCCCGGGCCGTTCGACGCGATCGTGGTGGTCGACACGCTCGGCGCGCTCGAGGATTGCCAGGCCATGTTCGCGAACCTGCACGAGCTGTGCACGCGCGAGACCCGGCTCGTGGTCGGCTATTTCTCGCACCTGTGGTATCCGGCGCTGAAGCTCGCCGAGGCGACGGGCATGAAAATGCCACAGCCTCCGCAAAACGTGCTCGCGCCTGCCGACGTGCGCGCGCTCGCTGCGCTCGGCGACTTCGAGGCGGTTAAGAACGAGACGCGCGTGCTCGTTCCGCTGCGGCTGTTCGGGCTCGGCCGGCTCGTCAACCGTTTTTTGGCTCCACTGCCGCTCGTGCGGGGGCTTTGTCTGCGACACTTCACCGTTTGCCGCTCGCTGCGCCGCCCCGCTGAGGTCAGCTCCGCGAGCGTCGTCATTCCCGCGCGCAACGAGCGCGGCAACATCGAGCCGGCGGTCAAACGCATCCCGGCCTTCGTCGAGCAGCTCGAGATCATCTTCGTCGAGGGTCACTCGAAGGACGGCACGTGGGAGGAGATCGAGCGGGTCGCCGCCGCTTATCCCGAACGCAACATCAAGGCCATGCGCCAGCCGGGGAGAGGCAAAGGCGACGCGGTCTTTGCTGGTTTCGACGCCGCGCGCGGCGACGTCCTCATGATCCTCGATGCCGATCTCACGATGCCGCCGGAGCAACTGCCGAAGTTTTGGGAGGCGATCCGCTCCGGCAGGGGGGAGTTCGTCAACGGCTCCCGTCTCGTCTATCCGATGGAACAGAAGGCGATGCGCTTTCTCAACCTGGTCGCCAACAAGGCATTCTCGGTGCTGTTCATGTGGCTCCTGTCGCAGCGATTCACCGACACGCTCTGCGGCACCAAGGCGATCTGCCGCTCCGACTATGCGCGGATCAAGGCGGCGCGCCGCTATTTCGGCAACTTCGACCCGTTCGGCGACTTCGAGCTGATCTTCGGCGCTTCGAAGCTTGCGCTCAAGGCGGTCGAGATCCCCATCCGCTATGCCAGCCGCACTTACGGCGAGACGCAGATCTCGCGCTTCCGGCACGGCTTCATGCTGCTGCGCATGGTGCTGTTTGCATTCATGCGCATCAAGGCGATGTGATGCAACGGGCGGTCCCCACTCAGCTCGCTGATCACCGCCGCGTCTGGGAACGCAAGGCGGTGCTGCGCGTCGTCTACGAGGATTTCTACGACCGTATCGCCGCCGCATGCGGCGCTGGTCTTACGATCGAGATCGGCGGCGGCATCGGTAACTTCAAGCGGCGGCTCGCCGACGTGATGGCGACCGATATCCAGTGCGCCCCGTGGCTCGATTGCGTGGCGGATGCGCAGCGGCTTCCCTTTGCCGACGCCTGCGCCGCCAATATCGTCATGGTCGACGTGCTGCACCATCTCGAATTTCCGCTCGTCTTCTTTCGCGAAGCGGCGCGAGTACTGCGGCCTGGTGGGCGCGCGCTTATGGTCGAGCCAGCGATCACTTGGGGCAGCAGCTTGTTCTATCGGCTGTTTCATCACGAGCCGGTCCGCACTTCCGCTGAGGTGCTCGGCGACGGAGATCCCGATCCCCGCCGCGATCCCTACGCCTCCAATCAGGCCGTACCCACCCTTCTCGCCACCCGCGATCGCGAGCGGTTCCATCGCCTCTTTCCGGCGCTGCGCATCGCCTCCGTGCAATGGTTTTCGCTCGGCGCCTATCCGCTGAGCGGCGGCTTCCAATCGTGGAGCCTCATCAGCGTAGGCGCCGCGCGCCGCCTGCTGCGGATCGAACGCGCGCTCGAGCCCATCCTCGGCCGCCTCGCCGGCTTTCGCATGCTGCTGATAATCGAGAAAGCGATGGAAAGCCGGGTGGGTTAGTGCCGAAGGGCAAACTCCGTTCATTCCCGCGTAAGCGGGAATCCAGGGCCAAGGACTGGGTCCCCGCAACGCGGTCCCCGCGACCCTAGCGTCGCGGGGCGCCCCTCGCGGGGACGAACGGAGGAAGTGGCTCGCCGTAACTCAGGAACCGAAATACCCGTTCGCCCGTTGTAATTTGCTCGGCCGAATCCCCCGCGACTGAGTGAGCCCGTCTTGCCTCTCGGGCGGGGTGATGCAGACGCGTCGAGACACCGTCGCCCAGCCAGGAGGCGGGTCCATGGACTTCGAGCATCGCGACCTCCTGATCAAGACGCGGGAGTTGATCGAAACCACCCGCCACGAGATTTCGCAATTGCGCGAGGAGATCGAGCTGGCCTGCAGCACGATCGATAAGTCGCAAAAGCTCGTGTCGCGCATCGAACCATCGGTGCATCGCGTCGCAGGACCGGCAAAGCCGCTTTGAATTTGTCGGCGCTTGGCGTAGTTTGGCCCAAGCCGTTCGCCGCAGGCAGACATTCCCCTCTCCGAAGGGGGAACCGATGGATAGGCCCTTTCCCATTGTCGGCGTAGGCGCCTCCGCAGGGGGCGTCGAAGCGCTGGAATATCTGTTCAAGGCCATGCCCCCCGAGCCGGGCATGGCCTTCGTTGTCGTCACCCACCTCGCCCCCAAGCGGGAAAGCATGCTGCCGGAAATTCTGGCGCGCGACACCCGCATGCCGGTGCTGATCGCGGAGCACGACCAAGAGATTCGTCCCAACCACGTTTATGTGGTGCCGGCCGACAAGGTGCTCGATATCAGCAAAGGGCGCCTGGGCGTTCGCGCCATGGCCGAGACCCACGAGCGCACGCCGATCGATTCGTTCTTCGCGGCGCTTGCCGAAGATCAGGGCGAATATGCCATCGGCATCGTGCTCTCCGGTGCCGGCAGCGACGGCACGCTCGGCATCAAGGCAATCAAGGAGCACGGCGGGCTTACCCTAGCGCAGGCCACCGATCATTCCGGTCCGCGCCATTCCAGCATGCCCGAGAGCGCCATCGCGTCGGGCCTGGTCGATTTGGCGGTGCCGGTCGAGAGCATGCCGGCGCAGCTCGCCGCCTACGTGCGCAGCTTCGACATTCTCGACAAGGCGGTAGACAACGACGCGCAGGCGGAGACGAGCCGCAGGGCGATCTGCGCCATTCTGCTCGACCAGGCCGGGCACGACTTCAGCGGCTACAAAACCCGCACCTTCTATCGCCGGATCGAACGGCGCATGCAGGTCCTGCAGATTGATTCGCTCGCCGCCTACACCGAGCGCCTCCGCCAGGATCCCGGCGAGGTCAACACGCTATTTCGCGACCTCTTGATCGGCGTCACTAATTTTTTCCGCGATGCCAAGGCGTTCGAGGCGTTGGAAGAGCTGGTGATGCCGCGCTTGTTCGAAGGCAAGAGCCCCGCGGACACGATCCGGGTGTGGGTGCCGGGCTGCGCCACCGGCGAGGAGGTCTATTCGCTCGCGATCCTGCTGCGCGAGCAAGCCGAGAAGAGCCGATCACGCGCAAAAATCCAAATCTTCGCCACCGATATCGACGAGGCGGCGCTCTCGGTAGCGCGCAGCGGCCGCTATCCCGACACTCTGCTGCAGGGCGTGTCGAAGCAGCGGCTCGGGCGCTTCTTCAGTTCCGAGGGCACCAGCTACGTCATCAACAAGCCGATCCGCGACATGTGCGTGTTCTCGTCGCACAGCGTGGTGCGCGATCCGCCGTTCTCGCGCATGGACCTGATCTCGTGCCGCAATCTCCTCATCTATCTCAACAGCGAGCTGCAGGGACACGTCATCCCGATCTTTCACTACGCGCTAAAGCCGCACGGCTTCTTGTTCCTCGGCACCTCTGAGAACATCACCCAGCACGGCGACCTGTTCACCTCGGTCGACAAGAAGAACCGCATGTTCCAGCGGCGGGAGGACGGCGCGGCCATGCCGCAACTGCCCGTGCTGTTTCGCCGGCACGGCGTTGGAGGCGGCGTCCCAGCCGAGAGCAAAGGGCCGGCGGGCCCCTCGCTGCGGCAATCGGTCGAAGCGCGCGTGCTCGAGCGCTACGCGCCGGCCCACGTGGTGGTCACCCGCGAGGGCGACGTCATCAACTATTCGGCGGGGACGGGAAAATACCTGGAGGCGCCGGCGGGACGCCCGAGCCGGGCACTGATGGCGATGGCGCGCAAGGGCCTGCGCCTGCCGCTGCGCTCCGCCCTGCACGAGGCGATCGAAGCGCGGCGCCCTGCGGTGCGCGACAACGTCGAGCTGGAAACGGGCGATAAAAGCGAGTTTGTCAGGATCACGATCGAGCCGATGCGCGATGACGACAACGAATCGCTCTATCTCGTCGTGTTCAGCGACGTTCGCGCGCCCCAGCCGGAGGAACGTCCAGCCAAAGCGCGCAAGAGCAAAGTCCGCGACGGCACCCTCGCGCAGCTCGAGCGCGAGCTGCGCGAGACGCGCGAGCGACTGCAATCGATGTCGGAGGAGTACGAAACCGCCATCGAGGAGCTCAAATCCAGCAACGAGGAGATGGTCTCCGTCAACGAGGAGCTGCAATCGACCAACGAGGAGTTGGAGACGTCGAAGGAGGAGCTGCAGTCGGTCAACGAGGAGCTGCAGACCGTCAACCATGAGTTGACCGTCAAGATCGACGAGCTTGATCACGCCAATTCCGACCTGAAGAACCTCTACGAAAGCACGGATATCGCGACCATTTTTCTCGACCGCGAGCTCATCATCCGCAGCTTCACGCCGGCCGTCACCCGCATCTTCAATCTCATCCCGGGCGACCGCGGGCGGCCGCTCACCGATATCGCCCACCATCTCGATTACGCCGAACTCGCCCAGGACATCCAGCAGGTCTTCGGCGCGCGCCAGCCGCTCGAGCGGCGCGTCGGCCGGCGCGATGGCGCCGCGCATTACATCGTGCGCGCGTTGCCCTATTGGACCGGCAGCGGCAAGGTCGAAGGCGCGGTACTGACGTTCAGCGACGTCACCGGCCTGGCGCAGGGCGAGGAGCGGCAGCGCGTGCTGGTGAGCGAGCTCAATCATCGCGTGAAAGACATGCTGACCCTGATCGACAGCATGGCGACCGAGACGCTGCGTTCGGACGAGCCAGGCCGCGAAGCCTTCCTCGATCGGCTCAAGGCTATGATGCGCTCTTACGAGCTTGTCTCGCGCGACCAGTGGAGCGAGGTTTCGCTGCACGACGTGATGCACCAGGTGATCGAGCCCTATCGAACCGGGCGCATGGATCGCGTGGTCATAGAGGGTCCGGACGTGGCGCTCAAGCCGAAGCTCGCGCTTTCTCTCGGTATGATCCTCCACGAGCTCGGAACCAATTCGGAAAAACACGGTTCGCTTTCTACGGCCCGCGGATCGCTCGAAGTCTCGTGGGCGGTCGAGAAACGCAGCCAGACCAGCCTCGTGCTGGACTGGATCGAGCGCGGAGGGCTGCCGGTCGGCAAGCCGCCGCGGAATGGATTCGGGCTAACCCTAGTCGAGCGCGAGGTCACCGAGGGCCTCGCTGGAAAGGCGAACATCGAATTCCAAGACGGCGGACTGCGGGCCACGTTGCGGATCCCGCTCGAGGCCGGATAGCTGTGCACGGACTGACCACGTCCTCCCGCTCTTCTTTAAAGCTCGCGCTGACGCTGCGCGAGGTCATCAGGACGAAGCCTCTGACCGAAGGGTGCACTCTCGTGCGGGCCAGCACATGACTTGCGGCACATCGCGCAGGCCGAGGCGAGGGTGAACGAGCAGCGCGCCCTCATCGAGCGTCTGGCCGAGCGGGGTCAGGATACCAAGCTGGCGGAAGTCCTGCTGCACACGATGCGGATCAGCTTGGATCGCATGCACGAGCATCGCGTGATGATCGAAAGAGCCATCGCGACGGGAAAAAAATAGTTTCGCGGGCGGGCCCTCACGCGCATGGGCTATTTAGGCCGCGCTATCCCGCGCCAGGCTGATCCCGTACATCTTCCAGCGGCTGCATCCAGTCATCCTCGAGCAGCTTTTTTACGACCTCCGCGCGCGCCAAGGCCTCGCGGGCAGCCGCGTCGAACGCGTTCGCGCCATCTCCCTGTTGGCGTGCCTCCTCGGCCATCCGTTGGCAAAGCTCGGCCCTTTCGTTGAGAAGCGCGAGTGCTCCGGCTAGCCTCTTTTCCAATTGCGCGAACTGTGCAACCAGCACGGTTTCCGCACTGAGGACGTGTCCGATGTGGCAGCGGAACTGTATGATGCCAGCTCGGTGTTCCTCGCGCAGCACGCCATCGCACTCGGGGCAGCTCAGCGAGAACGGTTTATCGAGAACATAACCTTCAGGCATGGAAGGCCCCTCCAGTTCCTGTCACGCGCGACAAGACCCTCGAGCGTGTGGCGATGTCCTTGCAGATCTGGAACAGAATGCGCGGCATATCCGCCAATGGGACGCAATGATCGACAGCGACGTGCTTGAGGGCGCTTGCAGGCATGCCCGGGCACACCGCCTCGCCTGGATCCTGGACGATGGTTGTACCGCCGTGGCGTTGGATTTCGTAGAGCCCGGCGGTGCCGTCGTTTAGTCGCCCGGTCAACAGCACGCCGACCACGCTCGGCCCATAGGCCTTGGCTGCGCTGGCAAACAGCGGGTCGATCGCCGGCCTGCTCCAGTTCACGCGCGGGCCGCGCGAGAGCGCCACGTAGCCGCGCCGGACGTGAAGATGATGGTCGGGCGGCGCGACGTAAATTTCCCCGGCACGGAGCGGCTCGCCGTGTTTGGCGTGATGCGCGTGCAGGAACGAATGGCGGTTCAAAATGCTGGGAAGTCGACTCGGATACGGACCCACGTGAAGCACGCATAAGATGGCGGCGGGGATTTGAGCGGGCAGGTCGGCAAACAGCTTTTCCATTGCTTCGACCCCTCCATAGGAAGCGCCGACAACGACGATCGCCAAACCGCTGGCGGTTTTTTGCTCCACGCGAGTCAACGCGCGGCGCAATGGGCCCGTTCCTGGAGGTGCGGACCGTCCGGGGGCTCTAAAGCCTGTGGGCCGCGCCAACGAGTGCGCAAAACAAAATGTGTAATGTCGGGAACCCGACTGACGCGTCACGCGTTCATTGCGGAAACAGGCGGCGCCATGCCGTCATCACCTGCTCCGGCCTGCGGGCCGGGGGCGCTTCTCAGGCGGTCTCGAGATGGACGGGAGCGCTCCAATGGTGCGAGGGAGCGAGGCGGAAAGCCAGGCACGACGGGCGCGCACAAGGTCGGGACCAGGTCTCAAGCGCTGCTTCGGCGCCGCGGTGCTCACCGCAGATCGGGTCGACTACTGGATTCGCCGTCAGATGCTGGAGAATCCGCTGGGCCAGCCCGCCGGGGTTGCGTCTGAGCTGCGCTCTGGCGAGACGGTCGCGGCGGATCTGGCTGCTGCGCCGGTGCGGGAATCGACACGCTCTTCCGTGCGCCCATCGCGATCCGAGCGGCCCGCCCGGGCGGTGCTTGCTTGTGATCGCCGCGCCTGGCTCGGCGCGCTCGGGCGCGCGCTCGAGTGCGAATACGACGCGCTTGCGGCGCCCGTTCCCGCGCGTCTTGCGGCGCTCGTGCGTCAGCTCGAAGCTCAGAACTAGACGACGATCTTCAGCAACGCGTCGTGCGCGACCTCGCCCCGCGAAGCGGGGACAGGGTGCAGAGTGAGTTCGCCGCTGGGGCTCACTCCATTCGCACGCCGAAGCGCTAGCCCGCCTTCTTCTGCCGCGTCGATGACCGTCCCGCGCGTTTGGCGGTGCGGCGCTGGGCGCTGCTGCGCGACGGTTTGCGTCGCGCGCCACCCCCTCGTTCCGCGCTCACGCTTCGCCGCAACGCGTCCATGAGATTGATGACTTTTGCCGGCTCGCGCTGCTTCGGCGCTTCGATCTTCTCGCCCACGCGCTTCTTCTTCAGCAATTCCTTCAGTGCATTCTCGTAATGATCCTCGAATTTTTCCGGCTTGAAATGCCCGGATTTCGTCTCGACGATGTGGGTTGCGAGCTCGAGCATATCTTTGGGAATTTTCTCGTCCTCGATCTCGTCGAAATACTGGTCCTCCTTGCGGATCTCGTAAGGGTATCGCAGCGTCATCCCGAGCAGCCCCTTGCCGCGCGGCTCGAGCGCGATGACGTGCTCGCGCGAGGTGAAAACGACCCGACCGAGCGCCACCGTGCCTTCCTTGCGGATCGCCTCGCGGATGACCGCGAAAGCCTGCTGGCCGACCTCGCCGTCCGGCACGAGGTAATACGGATTGTTGAGATAGAGGTCGTCGATCTCATTCCTTGGCACGAATTCATCGATCTCGATGGTGCGCGTGCTCTCGATGGCAACCGCCTCGAGCTCTTCGGGCTCGAGCTCGATGTACTCGCCCTTGCCGACTTCGTAGCCTTTGATGATGTCGGCTGCGTCGACCTCCTCCTCGGTCTCCGCGTCCACTTTCTTATACCTGATGCGGTTGCCGGTGGTCTTGTTGATCTGGTGGAAGCTGATTTTGTCCCGCTCGCTGCTGGCGGGAAACAGCGCGACCGGACACGAGACGAGCGAGAGTTTCAGGTAGCCTTTCCAATACGCACGCGGGGCCACGGGGGCGCTCCTATCGCTACTTTCGTCAACGAGAGCGAACGCTATCCTGTTCCGGTGCCGCAATGGAGGCGCTTGCCGCCATGGCAGCTTTGCGTTGCCGATTTGTTCTTGCCCGCGCTCCCAGCTAGACTCGGCTGCAAAGGTGATTCGTCCAGGAGCAAGCCATGGCGGTTGCCGCGCTCAAACAAAGGCCCGCGCTCAAGACCTTCCACGCCACCGTGCAGGTCACCCGCACCGAGCAGTGGTGCGTCGAGGCATATTCCGCAGAGCACGCGCAGGAGCTGCTCGCCTCCGGCGCCGGCTACCGCTGCGAGATCGGCGAGTGCGTCAATGTCGAGGTCGAGCGGGTCGAAGAGTAATATCGCCGCGCATTTGCGCGGGTGGAACAGCTGGCGTTCGCCGTGCGTTTTTCCGGCATGAACCCCGGTCGCGTCATCGAAGCAGCCGTCAGAGCGGCGCAAGACCTCCTGTGGCAGAACGCCCCACCCATGCACTACGTGGCCGATGACGCAACGGTTGCGCGCCTGCGCGAGCTCGTGCGCTCGTCAGCGGTCCAGGCCGCCTTGCTGCAGGGCAGCGACAGCTTCCTCACCTTCGTGCTGCGGGCGGTCGAGCTGGTGGTGGCGGATCAGTCGCAGACCGACCGTGAGATGATCGCTCGGTTGTGGGACGTTCTCGACGAGCCGCACCTCAACCAGGCTTTGGGCATCCCGCAGAACTCGCGCATCTCCTATGGGCCATATCCCCGTCGGCGGTGATCGCCGGCCACCCAGGCAGGATAGCAAAACACGACGCTAGCCTCCGCGGGTTACGCCCAGCAAAGCACCATGCTGCTGCGCGGTGCGAGTCAAGCGGCGGAAACGCGGGGGGTGGCTAACGCCGGGAGCGGCCCGGCCGCAAGGCAATTAAGCACGCGAGGCAAATTTCGGGTTCCTGAGTCGCCAAGCGAACCGACCGCGCTTTGCTTTGGTGACAGGATCGTATCGGTCGGCCCGAGTGAAGGTGGACCCTCCCTTCCGCGTTCGGGCCGCAATTAACCCCGCCGTGGTGCTCCCCCGGCGGGGTTTTTGTTTTCGCTCAGGCTTGGCCCAGTCGGGGTGAAGGACTCGACGGCAAGCAGCCGTCGCGCTCATCACTTGCGCGCGATGCTGAAAATAAGGCGGAACGAAGCTGCGCGCGTGCAGTTGCTTCGTGCATGTCGAGATTTTCCGAACGCGATCCTGACGGCGTGGCCGGCGCGCTCGCCATGCATCTTGGTTTCTATTGCGCGGTCGCGGCGTGTTTTGCGCTCCTCTTCTACTATTTGATGCAGCCGACGCGGCTGCGCAACCCCGGCATGGCCGCGCACAACGCCTCGCCCATGACGGTAAACTACGTCGAATTGCTGCGTTCAGAGCGGGATGCCGCCAAACGCGATGTCACTGTTGGCGATGTCAGGGTCGAGCCGGAGCCGGAAACCACCGGCGCGGCAACCACACCTGCGGTCAAGGCCGAAGCGAACGAAGGCAAGAAGGTCAAATCGCGCGCGAGCCAAGGGCGAACGCGTGCCGTGCAACGGGGGCAGCCCGTCGACACAAGGAACGTCGAGACAAGGAGCTATGCCGCCGAGCCATCCTTCGGCGCTTATCGGCCGATGTACTGAGGCAACGACGCGACCAACCCGAGGCGATCGTGAAATAACCGCCTTATGTCGTCCCCGCGCAAGCGGGGACCTATAAACACCGGCCTGAAATCATGGGTCCCCGCTTGCGAGCGGACGACGGCGAGTAAACCGCTACCTGGCGCCGCCCCGCTCTGCGGTGGTGCTCGTCAGCGCATCCGAGGGGCGGGTATACCACGCGCTGGTGCCGAGCCCGGGCGTGACTGAGGACGGCCGCAAGGACGCAGCCTTCACCCCATCAGCCGGGCGCGAGGAGTCATGGCTTTTGGCCGCGCTGGTCCAAAAGTTGCGAAAACGGATGAAAAGCTCGCGCGTCTCCTCGTCGGAAGCCTCTTCGGCGCGTGCCGCATATTCCGCAGCCTTCTGCCAGCAATACCCAATCTGTTCTTGCATTCGCGCCTCAATCGTCAAAGCTGACTGAGCCGAGCTTCGGCACGCCGTTTCCCCGAACGCCGGTTAAGTTAAATCCCGGCCGACAATTACGTTCCCTTGCGCTGATCAAATTGCGGCCCGGCGACTGCCGGCAGTGCGGACGTTTTCCATAATGCCCGACGATGTTTTCCCGCGTAAAGGGCGAACCGGGTCGTGCGCCACAATGGCGCTGCCGAAACCGAATGGGCTCTTGCGCGTTTTATCCGGCCGGGGGGGGGGGAACGAGGTGAGTGCGTATGAAAGATGAACTTCCAACAATTCTCGAGGCCATCCGCGCGGCGCAGGCCGAGCTCGCTGCGTATCTGAATTCTGCCGATCGCGATGCCGAACTGACCATTGCGAAGCTCGTGGGCATTCTCGAGCGGCGCGAGGTGGTCAGGGCCATGCGGTTGCTGGCCCCCCACGAGCGCGCGGCGATCGTTCAGCAAAGCACGCTCGCCAAAGCGAGTTGAATCCGGCTCGCCTTCAAAGGGAAAGCGGAAACCCCGCCCGGGGCCACTCTGGCGGGGTTCGACATCCCGTCCTCCGAGGGGGGCACCCTCTGGTGCCCCAAGTGCTATCCTGTCTCCGCGCGCCCCCGCCGTCTGCCCGCTCACGACTCAACTCTCGTCAAGCTTTCACTAACCGTCAGCCCTGCGAGCAGGGAACGTGCGGGCAGCTCCGTGCGTTGCACTAGATTACCATGGGGGCCCGATGGGGCGATCAGAGAAGTATCGGCGTTACGCCAAGCAATGTTTGGAGATGGCGAACGCGATCCAAGACCCGAAGGGACGGGCCGCGTTGCTGCAGATGGCTCAGGTATGCCACGACGAGGAGGAAAAATCCGATCAGCTCCCGAGACTAAGAGCTCTTCGGATCCGTTTCCTTGGCGACTTTCTCCCAGGCTTGCGCCATGTCCTCCAGAAGTTTGCGGTGCTCCGCGCTTTTGGCCTCGCGGGCCATGCGGCGGCACTCCTCCGCAAACCGCAGGTATTGCGTTATTGGTTCCATGTGGGGAAAAACGGGGCGTCCGCGCTGCCGTTCCCGAACTCATAGCCAGCTATGCCGACGGAACCCTCCGAGCGCCCAGCGCGAGAGCCCGCCCCATGATCACCCGGATCATGGAGTCCCCGCGTCCGCGGGGAGCACGGGCTGTGGACTGTCCGCTCGGCAACGAAACCCCGCCGAGGTCCAGCCGACCGATCCGCTCACGCGCTAACGGTTTCGGGGGGAGATGGCGGGATTTTGCGGCGTGCTATCGCGGGGGGGGGAAGGAGAAGACGGAAAGATCTTCTCGGCATTGGCGCGCGTTGCCGCGTAGCATTCGCAGGCGATTTCTTCCACCGCCCCGCGATCGAGGATCTGGATCAACCCGCGGCGGTAGCGGATGAGTCCCGCGCCCTGCAGGAGCCGCGCGGCGATGGTCACGGTCGTGCGGCGCACGCCGAGCATCTGGCCTAAAAACTCCTGCGTCAGCGGGATCGCGTTGCCGTCGATGCAGTCGTGCGTCTGCAAGAGCCATCGGCAAAGCCGCGCCTCCATGGCATGCAGCGCATTGCAGGCGACCGACTGCTGGATTTGTGCCAACAGAACGTCGTCGTAGCGCACGACGAGGTTGCGGATCGCCGTGCCTTGCGCCGCGGCCGCTTGAAAGTGTGAGGCGGAGATCCAGGCAGCCGTGCCCGGCAGCTGCACGATGGCCCGCGAAACCGCCCACCTCGCTCCGAGCCCGGCGCTCGCGCCGATGACGCCCCAGCGCCCAATGGTTGCCGTCTCGACAGTCGCGCCGCTCTGCATGACCGCGACCAGCGACACCATGCCGGTATGCGGGAAATAAACGTGCTCGATCTCCTCTCCCACGTCCTGCAGCATCACGCCGCGTTCCAGCGTGACCGTGCGCAGATGCGGCGCCAGCAGCGAAAACTCGTGCGGCGGCAATGTGCTCAGGAAACGGTTGAATCGGCCGTGCTCAAGCTGCCGAGCAACAGGGGGTGTGCCATACGGCATCGGTGTCGCTCCTGCGTCCCCACCGGCCACGCGCATCAGTCAGGCCAGACCAATCGCCTTCAGAGAATGGTCGTTGGTAAAGGTTCCACCCGTTCGTGGCAATGTTACCACGCTCCGCAGCGCAGGGCCACTCGCGGTAAGTAACGATTCGAGGTTGGGGGGCCGCCGGAATCGCTGCGGTGAAATGGGGCAGGAATCCGATGAATCGTCTAGGTCAAGCTCGCTGACCCAACCGGCTGGGGCGCACCCGAACCTTACTTGCCGGTTGCTTGAGCAAGTGCAACGAGACGGTTGGCGCGAATCCGGATGCGTCGGCTGGCAAGGAAGAGCTTTGAAAGCTCTCGGCGAATCGCTTGATTGTCTTGCAGCAATTGCACGGTCTGTTGGCGGCACGCCAGCATCTGCCGGACGATCTCAGCGGTGCGGCCTTTCGGATCCTGGGTGACCGGGCGGCTCGGCCAAACAACCTTGCCGGCCATGGCACGAGGTGCCTCCGGCGTCAAGACCTCGAGCGCCGGGTGGCCGATGGGTGTGCGGAAGAAGCGGCCGTTGTCGTCCGCCACTTCGAGGAACCAGCTCGCCCAACGGCGCGATCCGCCGCTGAGTTCGGGATTGGTGAGTTCGCGCACGACCGCCAACGCCTCCGTGCAGGCGGCTGACCGGTTTGGCAGCTCGAAGCCTTCCTCGTCCGGCACCAGACGTTGCCCAAAGCTGAGATGAAAAAAGTAACGCGGCATGCTGTCGCCTCCGCTTCATCCGGCAAGCCGGCGCGTGTCATTTCGTTCCATAGTGGGACAGCATGCAAGCTCAAAAATAGTTCCCGCTGAGTCGCTGATCGGACAGACGCCGATCACGACGAGCATATCATCCACTGACGGGGTTTGCGAGTAAGAAGGAAGTCGATGAAATCCAAGTCCGACCATGCATGGCGGATGGCGGCCCAATGCGCGAGGCTCGCGCAGGAAGCCGACCAAAAGGACGAGCGCGAGTTCTACGTCAGGATGCGCGATTCCTGGATCACTGTGGCAAATCGGTACGCGTTCCTCGACATTGTCGACGAGCACGGCACGCCGGCGCCACTGTCTCCCCCTCGCGCCGGGCGTTACGTTCCTTATCCGGTGAGCCGCACGCTCGAGCGCCGTCGCAGTCCCGCTCCGCGCCGCTGACCTTCGTCAGGCGACCCGGGCTCCGCTGAGCATCATCTCGCGCCCGGCGAGCGCTTTCTTTGCGGCAACGTCGCCTGCTCCTTTTCCAATTCCTCGATCTGCTTGGCCAGGTACTGCCACTGCTTGGCAACTTCCGCGAACTGCAACCTTGCATCCGCGTCGGAGACGACCACGGCCATGCGTTCGCAGTAGGCGGCCTTCTCGAGGCACCTCTGTACTTGCGTAGATTTCATCCTGTTTGCTGCTTTGCCTATGCCGAACGTCGTACTGTAGATTAGCGCCGAAGGCGCGTCACCGACCAGTGTCGTCGGGGGAGGACCGTGAGTTCCGTCGCCATAAAGGCGGGCATCTTCGATGCGCTACGCGCCCTAGCGCCGCCTATCGCTGCGATCACACCGCCTCGCGCAGCTTGACCGCGCCTTCCAGATCGACGGAGACGAGTTGTGACACGCCGCGTTCGGCCATGGTGACGCCGTAGAGGCGGTTCATGCGCGCCATGGTGATGGGATTGTGCGTGATGATCACGAAGCGCGTGTCGGTCGAGCGGGTCATCTCGTCGAGCAGGTCGCAGAAGCGCTCGATATTGTGATCGTCGAGCGGGGCGTCGACTTCGTCCAGTACGCAGATCGGCGCCGGATTGGTCAAGAACACCGCGAAGATGAGCGCGAGCGCCGTGAGCGCCTGCTCGCCGCCCGAGAGCAGTGACAGGGTCGCGGGCTTCTTGCCCGGCGGCTTGGCGACGATCTCGAGGCCCGCTTCCAAGGGATCCTCGTGCTCGACGAGCTGCAGCTCCGCCGTGCCGCCGCCGAACAGCTCGGTGAACAGGTGCTGGAAGTGCTTGCTGACCAGCTCGAACGAGGCAAGCAGCCGCTCGCGCGCTTCGCGGTTGAGGTTTTGGATGCCCTGCCGCAGCCGCTTGATGGCCTCGACCAGGTCGTCGCGCTCGCTCGCGAGCGAGCCGTGCTGCGTCTCGACCTCGCGCAGCTCTTCCTCCGCGCGCAGGTTGACGGCGCCGAGCCGCTCGCGCTCGCGGCGCAGCCGCTCGATCTTGGCTTCCACCTCCGCGACGTCCGGCAGCGGCTTGTCGGCAACAATCCCGGCAAGACTTGCGACCTCGGCGGGCTCGATCTCCAGCATGTCGTGAATCTCGCGGGCGACGTCGCCGAGCCGCCGCTTGCCGCCTTCGAAACGTTCTTCGGCCCGCGCCGCCTCCTCACGCGCGGCGCCGACCGTTTCGAGCGCCGCGCGTTGCGCGCGGTCGGCCTCGGCGAGCACGTTCTCGCCTTGCGCGAGTTGATCGGCCGCGGTGCGGCGCGACTCTTGGGCGCTTTCGATCTCGCCGATCAGCGCGCGGCGCTTTTCCTCGAACAGGCGCGGGGCATCGGTAAGGCTCGCGCGCTCGGCCTTGGCCTCTTCGACGCGCGCTTGCAGCGTCTCGATTTGCAGGGTCGCGCCGTCCTTGCGCGAGCTCCACGCTTCGCGGTCCGCGCCGATGGCCGCGAGCCGCCGCGCGGAAATTTCTGCTTCGCGCCCGAGCGCCTGCGCGTCCGCGCGCAGTTCGGCAAGGCGCGCCCGCTTCTCCTCGATCTCGCCGCGCGCGGCGGCAAGTTGCGTCTCGATGGTCGCCGCCGGCGACAGCGCCTTAAGCGCGCGCTGCGCCTCGTTACTCCCCGCGATTGCCTCCTCGCGACTTGCGCTCAGTCGCGTCTTGGCCTCGGTGAGCGCGGAGAGGCGCGCGGCCTTGCGGCCCGCCTCGCGTTCGGCTTCGGCGTGCCGGTCCCGCGCGGCCTGCGCTTCTTGCTGCAACGCGCGCCAGCGCGCGCGTGCCTCGGAGTCGGCTGCCGCAGCCGAGGCGGTCTCGCTCTCGGCGGCCGTGACCGCCGCCTGTTTGCTCTCGACCTCGCGGCGGACCGTCTCGAGCTCGGCCTCGATATCGGCGAGACGGTTCTTGCCGGCGAGGCGCCGCGCCGCCCCGGCAGGCGCGTCGGCGGCGACCGAGAAGCCATCCCAGCGCCAGAGGTCGCCCTCGCGCGAGACGAGCCGCTGTCCCGGCTTGAGCAACCGGACGAGGTGCGCAGCCTGCTCGCGCTTGATGACGCCGATCTGCGCAAGACGCCGCGTCAGTTGTTGCGGCGCCTTGACGTGGGTACCAAGCGCTTTGACCCCATCCGGCAGCGCCGGATCACTCGCATCGATGGCGGCACCCGCCCAGCGCATGGGCGCCGACGCATCGATCGGCGCCTCGAGATCATCCCCGAGCGCTGCGCCGAGCGCGTCCTCGTAGCCTTTATCGACGATGACTTGATCGAGCGCCGGCGGCCAAAGCTTTTTGGTATCGACGTGCAACAGCTTGGCGAGCGTCCTCGCTTCGGTCTCGAGCCGCTGCGCGCGCCGCTCAGCCTCGGCGAGGGGCCCCCGCGCAGCGTCGAGCGCCTGGCGCGCCGTGGAGTGCGCGGCTTCGGCGCGCACGGCTGCAACTTCCGCGTCGGCGGCCGCCTGCGTCGCTTCCGCGGCTTTGGCAAACGGTTCCAGATCCGCGCGCCCTTCGGCGGCGATCTGTTTGAGCTCCGCTTCGACCGCGGCGATTTCGTGCGCCAGGCGCGCTGCCCGATCACTGTGCTCGCGCATGGCGCCGTCCAGCGCATTGCGCCGCGCGGTCAGATCGGCAAGGGTCGCGGTGAGCTCGTCGGCAGCTTTTTCCGAGCGCGCCAGCACGGCGTCCGCGTCCGCGACCCGCTTGTCGGCGCCCGCGCGCCGCTCATCGTTGACTTTGGCCTCGCGGTCGAGCGTCTCCTCCTCGGCGGCAAGCCGCGCCAGCGCTGATTGCGCATCAGCGGCGAGCCGCCGCTCACGCTCGATGTCGTCGGCGAGTTGAACGAGCCTGCGGTCAAGCTCGGCCATGCGCTCGCTGGCGCGCGCCTCCTCGCGATCGAGCGCCTCGCGCGCCATGGTTATCCGCTGCAAGGCGGCGGCGGCGCGGGCCTCGGCCTCGCGCAAGCCGGGCAGCGCGGCGGCGGCGAGCGCTTGGCGTTTGGAAGCCTCGGCCTGTTCGCCCGTGCGCTCGGCCACGACCCGCACCGCCGCGTTCTTGGCGTTCTCCGCCTCGACAAGTTCCGCGTTGGCGGCGCCCCAGCGCAAATGCAACAGCATCGCCTCGGCCTTGCGCACCTGCTCGGCGACCGTGCGGTAACGGATGGCTTGCCGCGCTTGCTTCTTGAGCGAGTCCATCTGCCCGGCAAGCTGATTGATGACGTCCTCGAGCCGCGCGAGATTCTGCTCTGCCGCTCGCAGCCGCAGCTCCGCCTCGTGCCGCCGCGCATGCAGCCCCGATATCCCGGCCGCCTCTTCGAGGACGCGCCGGCGCTGCTCGGGCTTGGCCTGAATGATCTCGCCGATGCGCCCCTGATGCACCATCGAGGGGGAGCGCGAACCGGTCGACGCATCGGCGAAGAGGATGTGCACGTCGCGGGCGCGCACCTCGCGACCATTGATGCGGTAGGTGGATCCCGCGTCGCGCTCGATGCGTCGCGACACGTCGAGAGTCTCGTGCTCGTTGAATTGGGCGGGCGCCTTGCGCGCGGCATTGTCGATCTGGATCGCGACCTCGGCGTTGTTGCGGCCCGGCCGGTTGGTGGTGCCGGAAAAGATCACGTCGTCCATATCGGCGGCGCGCAGCGATTTGTGCGAGGTCTCGCCCATCACCCAGCGCAGCGCTTCGACCAGGTTCGACTTGCCGCAGCCGTTCGGCCCGACGACGCCGGTGAGCCCCGGCTCGATGAGGAAGTCGGTCGGCTCGACGAAAGATTTAAAGCCGAGCAGGCGGAGCCGCGTGAGTTTCATACCGAAGCCGTCCTAACCGCCCAACGGCCGAATGGGTCAGGCCTCAGGCCCATGGGGTGGGTCGAGCGGTGAATGGAGGACTGCCGCATCGACCGGCACAATGAATCGCCGAGCGCGATTCCGCAACAGAAAGAACGCGTTATCCCGCCCGCACTGCCGCAGCGGCGCATCGCCGGGAGAGCGCGGATGACCGGCTGCTCCAACAGCCGGTAAAGTGGTTAAAAAAGCGTTATCAGCCCTTGAGATAAGGGGCGATCTGCTTGTCCAGCTCCTCGGGGGTGAGGGCGCCGCGAAAGACTTTGCCATTGATGAAAAAGGTCGGTGTGGAATTGACGTTGAACTTCTGCGTGGCGCGCGTGCGCTCTCCCACAAGGCCCTGCTCCAGCTGGTGATTCGCAAGGCATTGATCGAAAGTCTGCTGCGTGAAGCCCGCCTGCTTGGCGATCGCGAACATCGGCTGCAGCGGTTTCTGCACCACCCAATCCTTCTGCTGTGCGAAGAACGCGTCGATCAGCGGAAAATATTTGTCCTTGCCGGCGCAGCGCGCGAGCATCGAGGCGGCAAGAGCGAGCGGATCGAGCGGAAATTCCCTGAAGACGAAGCGCACCTTTCCGGTGTCGATGTATTTCTTCTTCATCTCGGGAAAGGTGCTCTCGTGGAAATGGCTGCAGTGGGGGCAGGTCATCGAGGCATATTCGACGATGGTGACGGGGGCATCCGCCTGGCCCTGGATCTCATCGCCGAGCGGACCCGGTACGAGCAAGTCGGCCATGGGGACCTCTCCACTGGGACCGGACTGCGCCGCGGCCGTATCGGGAGAGTTCCAGAACTCATAGCCGCCGCCCGCAAGGACCGCGATGAGCGCAGTCGTGCCGATGAGCACATAGCGGCGGGTGACCGCAAGGCTGGCGTCGGGCTGAGTGGTCATGTGGCATCCGTCTCCTTGGCAGGCTTTCGCCCGAGCCGAATTCGTTCTCTAAGCCGGAATGTGGCAAGCGCGGGCCGCCGTGCCAAGGCCGTCGTCTCAAGACTCTTTGACGGCCGCTCCCAGCCGGCCGAGCGCAGCGCGCAGGTTTTCGTCAGTGATCGCGCCGAGATGCGCTGCGACGCGTGCCGCCGCCTCGTGATCGACTGGAGTTTGCGGCGTTTGCTTGCGACGCCTGAGCGGCGCTTGCCGCAGCCGCAACGCGCCGACGGCACGCCAGCCGAAGAAGCGGTTCACCCGCTCAAGCACGATGTCCGAGAGATGCTGAATCTCGATCGCGGTTGGGCCTTCCACCCGCAGCACGAGGACGCCCGGCTCTGCGGTCTCGGTCCCGGAGGGCCGCGGCCATTGAATCTTTTCCGGCTCGGAATGTTCTGCGATCTCCGCGCCCACGATGTCGGGCCAGCGGGTAACAAGCTCGGTCGAGGCAAAACCCTGCTTGGCGAACGCCGCGTTGAGCGTTCGGTGGAGAACCTCCGCCAGCGGTCGGGGGAAAGATTTGCCGGGCTTGTTCACGCTGCAAGGCTCTGCCACATCCGTCGGTCAAGACGCTAGCGCGATTCCGCCCGACGTAAAATGCTCCCAGACGACGACCGCGCGACATCATCCCCTCCCCCGCTTGCGGGGGAGGGACAGGGAGGGGGCACGCAATACAGGGAGGGGGCACGCAATATGGATAGAGCATTTCCAGCCGCCCCCTCCCCAACCCTCCCCCGCAAGCGGGGGAGGGAGCAAACCGAGCGCGTTCCTCGCGCTAATTCCATTTCGCCGAAAGTTGTGAAGGGGCAGCGGAAGCGCGCGTCGCAGCAAGTTCATGCGCGCGCCGCCGATCTCTTGGCCTGGTACGACCGCCACCGCCGCGCGCTCCCTTGGCGCGCTGCGCCGGGCGAGCGGCCCGATCCATATCGGGTTTGGCTCTCCGAAGTCATGCTGCAGCAGACCACCACGAAGGCGGTTGCACCGTATTTCGCGCGCTTTGCCGCGCGCTGGCCGAATGTGCGCGCGCTCGCGGCGGCGCCGCTCGAGGACGTGCTCAAGCTGTGGGCCGGCCTCGGCTATTACGCGCGCGCGAGGCATTTGCATGCTTGCGCTAAGGCGGTCGTTGCGCGCCACGACGGATGTTTTCCACGCAGCGAGGCGGCGCTCGCCAGCCTGCCAGGTGTGGGTCCGTATACGGCCGCCGCGATCGCGGCGATCGCGTTCGATGCGCCGGTTGCGGCGGTCGACGGCAATGTGGAACGGGTGGTGGCGCGGCTTTACGCGATTGAAGACGAGCTGCCCGCCGCGAAGCAGAACATTCGGCGACTTGCCGAATGCCTCGTGCCAGCCGAGCGCGCGGGTGATTTCGCGCAAGCGCTGATGGATCTGGGCGCGACGATCTGCACACCGAAGACGCCGGCCTGTGCCCTATGTCCCTTAATGAGCGCGTGCGCCGCGCGCCGGCGCGGCGACCCCGAGGCGTTTCCGGCGAAGGCGCCGAAGAAGGAAGGACGACTGCGCCGCGGCGCAGCCTTCATCGTGCTTCGTAGCGACGGCTTCGTGCTCGTGCGCTCGCGCCCACCGAGGGGACTGCTCGGCGGCATGACCGAGGTCCCGACGACGCAGTGGACGCATGATTTCGACGGCGGTCAGGAGCTCGCGCCGCATCTCGGACGCGCGCAGCCGAGCTGGCGGCGCATCGCCGGCGTCGTCACGCACACTTTCACGCATTTCCCGCTGGAGCTCGTCGTCTATGTCGCGGAGGTTTCACCCAACACGGCGGCGCCCTCCGGCGCGCGCTGGGTCGCGCGCGCCGATCTCGCTGATGAGGCCTTGCCCAACGTCATGCGCAAAGTGCTGGCGCATGGGCTAGGATAGCGCCACACGATCCGCGCAGATCGGAACGGGGAGGGCCCGCCATGGAATTCACGCGACGCAACTTGACTGCTGCTGCCGGCGCAACCGCCGCGACCACGTTCACCCGCACTGCGCTGGGCGGCTGGGAGCCGAGCGAGCGCTATCCCGATCCGGCGATTCAGATTCTCGATCCGAGCTTTGCAAAATATCGTCTGGCGAATGCGGGCGTCGAGCGACTCGCGACTGGCATGCGGTGGTGCGAGGGCCCGGTCTATTTCGGCGATGCGCGCTGCCTGCTCTGGAGCGATATTCCCAACAATCGCATCATGCGTTGGGATGAGGGGACGGGACGCGTCAGTGTCTATCGCAGTCCATCGAACAACGCCAACGGCAATACCCGCGACCGGCAGGGCCGCCTCGTCACCTGCGAGCACGACACGCGGCGCCTGACGCGCACCGAGTACGACGGCAACATCACGGTGCTGATCGACAAGTTCGACGGCAAGCCGCTCAACTCGCCGAACGACGTCGTGGTCAAATCCGACGATTCGATCTGGTTCACTGATCCGCCATTCGGCATCCTCGGCAACTACGAGGGTCACGTGGCCACGCCCGAGCTGCCGACAAACGTCTATCGGCTCGATCCGAAATCGGGCCGCGCGACGGTGGTGGCGGGCGACATCAACGGGCCCAACGGGCTTTGCTTCTCGCCCGACGAGAAGAAGCTCTACATTGTCGAGTCGCGATTGGCCCCGCGGGTGATCCGCGTCTACGACGTCAACGATGACAAGCTCGCCAACGCGCGCGCCTTCATCACTGCCGAGCCGGGCGGCACGCCCGACGGCTTCCGCTGCGACGTCGATGGCAATCTGTGGTGCGGCTGGGGCATGGGCAACGCTCAACAAGACGGGGTGAAAATTTTCGATCCGAGCGGCAAGGCGATCGGTTTCATCGCGTTGCCCGAGCGCTCCGCCAATGTCTGCTTCGGCGGCGTCAAGCGCAACCGTCTGTTCATGGCGGCGAGCCACTCGGTCTACTCGCTCTTCGTCAACACGCAAGGCGCGCCGGGCGGGTGAGCGCATCCATCTTCTTTGCAAAAAGCTTTTTACGGGATGGATGGATTGCCGGGTCAAGCCCGGCAATGACACGAGGATCGCGGGCTTGGTTGCGACGCGCGCGCCGCTACGCCGGCATCTGCGCCCGGATCTTCGCGCGCAGCGCATCGATCGAGAGCAGGCCGTCCCCCGTATTGACGTGCCAGAAGGCCCAGCCGTTGCACGCCTCCGAGCCTTGCGCCAGCGCGCCAATGCGGTGAATCGAGCCGACCCTCTCACCCAAGGCGATCGCGCCGTCGGCGCGCACCAGCGCCTCGACCTTACGCTTGGCATCGCAAAGGCGCGCGCCCGGCGCGATCAGTCCGGCCTCGATCAATGCCGAGAACGGCACGCGCGGCGCCTCGCGCGCGGTCATGAAGGGTGCAAGCGCCGGCGCTGGCAGCGGCGCGACCGCTGCGATGCGCGACTGTGCGGCCGCCGTATAGGCACTCTCGCGCTCGATGCCGATGAAGCGGCGTCGCAACCGCTCGGCCACGGCGCCGGTCGTGCCGCTGCCGCAGAACGGGTCGAGCACAAGATCGTCGGGCCGCGATGACGCGAGCATGATCCGCGCCAACAGCGTCTCGGGTTTCTGCGTCGGATGCAGCTTTTTGCCGTCACTCCCTTTGAGGCGCTCCTCGCCGGTGCATAGCGGAATGGTCCAGTCGGAGCGCACCTGCACGCCGTCGTTGCCCGCCTTGAGCGCTTCGTAGTTGAACGTGTAGCCCTTGGCGCCCGGATCGCGTGCCGCCCAGATCAGCGTCTCGTGCGCGTTGGTGAAGCGCCGCCCCCGAAAATTCGGCATCGGATTCGACTTGCGCCACACCACGTCGTTGAGAATCCAGAAGCGCAAGTCCTGCAGGATCGCGCCGACGCGAAAAATGTTATGATACGAGCCGATCACCCATAGTGTCGCTTCGCGCTTCATCACGCGACGGCACGCGATGAGCCAGGCGCGAGTGAAGTCGTCGTAGGCGGAAAAGCTCGAGAACTTGTCCCAGTCGTCGTCGACCGCATCGACGCGCGAGTCGTCGGGACGCTTGAGGTCACCTTGCAGCTGCAAGTTATAGGGCGGATCGGCGAAAACGAGATCGACCGATTCCGCCGGCAGCTTTGCCATCTCGGCAATGCAGTCGCCGACCAGAATTCGGTTGGTTGCGACGGACTCGAAACTGACGCGGGGCGCCCAAGTGGGCGCCCCGCGACGCGATCCAACCATGATTCAGAACTCTGACTCAGGCGACGCGGCCGGTGACGCGGGACCTACAACCGACGGCGATGCAATATGCCGGCCCGCGGTAAAAATCGGCTTAATCGGATCGCATGGCTATTGGGAAAGATTTATCCGCGAATTATATTTGCGAAGGCGGGTGATCGGCGCGGTGGTAAACGAATGTCAACCGCTGCGGCGGCCGTGTGACGGGCCGCGGGGCAAGGAGGCAAACCATGCGCTTGGACGATCTCCCGGAAAGCGGCAACGTCGAAGATCGACGCGAGGAGGGTTACGGAGGCGGTGGTCTCGGCATTCCGATCGGCGGTGGCGGACTGAGCATCGGCGCGATCGTGGCGCTCGGTCTCATCGGTTGGGCACTCGGCATCGATCCGAGCGTGCTCATCGGCGGCGCCGAGATTCTGACCGGCCCCGGCCGCCCGCAGGCTCAGGCGCCGCCTAGCGCGCGACGCACCGGCGCTCCGCAGGACCAGATGGGGCGCTTCGTGAGCAAGGTGCTCGGCAGCACCGAGCTGCAGTGGAAGCAAGTCTTCGCGAGCGACGGCAAGATTTATCGGCCGCCCGTGCTCGTTCTCTATCGCGGCGCGACGCACGCCAGTTGCGGCGGAGAAGCGCAAAGTGCCATGGGACCCTTCTACTGTCCCACTGACCGGAAGGTCTATCTCGACACCTCGTTCTTCGATCAGATCGCGACGCGTTTCCATGGCTGCGACGTTGGCAGCAAGGCATGCCAGTTTTCGCAAGCTTATGTGATCGCGCACGAGGTCGGACATCACGTGCAGAACCTGCTCGGTATTCTGCCCAAGGCGCAGCAGGCGCAACACGCCGCCGGCAGCAGGGCGGCGGCAAACCACATCCAGGTTCAAGTCGAGCTGCAGGCGGATTGCTTCGCAGGGGTTTGGGCGAACCGTGAGAATGAGATGTTAAGGAGCGAGGGCCGACCGCCTTTCATCGAACCGGGTGACGTGGAGGCCGCCTTGCGCACCGCGGCCGCGATCGGCGATGACACGCTGCAAAAGAGGGCGCGCGGCTACGCGGTTCCCGATTCCTTCACCCACGGGACTTCCGAGCAGCGCCAACGCTGGTTCAACGCCGGCTTCCGCTCCGGCTCGGTTTCAAGCTGCAACACATTTGCCGCAGCCCAGCTTTGAGTGGTGAGACGGACGAACTCCACCATCGTCCCCCGCGCAAGCGGGGACCCATATTCCAGGGGCGGTGGTCATGGGTCCCCGCTTTCGCGGGGAGTATGAGCTGAAATCTAAAAACATGCCCGGAATCGACAACAGCCGCGAATTCGTACCGCTCAAGATCGCGGTGCTCACCATCTCTGACACGCGCGCCCTGGAAGACGACAAATCCGGCGCGACATTGGTCGAGCGCATCAACAAGGCGGGCCATTCGGTGGCCGGGCGCGCCATCGTCACCGATGAGGTCGCCGGCATCCGCGCCCAGGTCGAACAATGGATAGCGGAGCCCGCAATCGACGCGATCATCACCACCGGCGGTACCGGCTTCACCGGACGGGATGTGACGCCGGAGGCGATCGAGCCGTTATTCGAGAAACGCATGGACGGTTTTGCGACGATGTTCTTGCTGGTGAGCCAAGCCAAGATCGGCACCTCGGCCATCCAGACGCGCGCTACTGCCGGCGTTGCCGGCGGCACCTATGTGTTCTGCCTACCAGGCTCGCCAGGCGCCTGCCGTGACGCCTGGGACGAGATCCTGGTGCATCAGCTCGACTACCGTTACCGGCCCTGCAATTTCGTCGAGATCATGCCGCGGCTTGACGAGCACTTACGCCGAGCCAAGGCCAAGGGCGCGACCGTCTAGCGCAGCTCCAGCTCCCACGTTTCGGCGCCGAGCTCGGTGCCGAACATGTCGTGCTTCCATTGATGAATGAGCTTGAAGCCCGCCCGCTCGTAGATGCGGCGTGCCGCAGTCAGCACGCTGTGGGTCCACAGCGTGACCTTGCGATAGTGCGCCTCGCGCGCAAAACGCAACGACTCATCGACCAATCGAGCGCCGATACCGAGCCCGCGCGCTTTCGGCTCGACCAATAGCAGGCGCAGCCGTGCGACGTCGTCAGTTTCCCGCACCAGCAGGATCGATCCTACATTTTCGCCCCGCTGATCGGCGATCCAGCAGCGCTCACGTCTGGGATCACGATTGCGGACGAATGCTGCAACAATTTCCGCGATGAGAGCTTCGAGGCGCTCGTCCCAGCCGTATTCCTCAGCGTAAAGCGCACCATGGCGAGCCACGATCCAGCCCATGTCGCCGGCGCGTGGACCCCGCAGCAGATGGGGCATTTGCGGCGCGGGGGCCTCGCACAGCGAGGCTTCGATAGTGCACATCGCGGCGACCACCCGCTCCTGATCCGCAACCGACAAGGTGCGGAGCATCGCGCCGACTTGTTCTTGTGAATGCTCCTCAAGGGGCGCAAACGCCATGCGGCCTTTGGCTGTGAGAGATAGCAGGCTTTGCCGCCGATCATTGGGCAAGGCGGTTTTGACGACGAGGCCACGCTTGTTGAAGTCCAGCAGGATCCGACTGAGATAGCCGTGATCGAGGCCGAGTTCGGTGGCGATCTCGGTAGCGGTTGATTTTGGACGGCGCGCGAGCTCGTAGAGCACGCGCGCCTGCGTAAGCGAGTAGGGGCTTCCTAGGAAACCATCCTCCAGCACGCCGATGCGCCGCGTGTAGAGGCGATTGAAGCGGCGGACCGAGCCGACGCGGTCATCGAAATTCCTGGTGGATATGTCTGTCATGACACGGGCGAAACCGTAGGTTGACAAAATCAACTAAATTTCTTGACTATGTCAAGTAATTTGAGCTCGTGCTGGTTCGTAGGAGCACAAGACGGCGTCGGCCCAGGCGGCGCAGCAGATCGCGCTCCGGCTCCTCGACGTCGCGGTGGCCGCCTACGGCGGCGTACAGCGCGCGGTTGATCAATAGCCCTTGGCTTGGAGGGGGCCTTGTACCGAGAGCGGCTCCCAGCAGCGCCATTGCTTCGAGCACCCTGGGGCGGAACAGCTCTGCGCGGAATACCGCCGCATAGTTGTGGCGACCACGCTCAATCTCCTCCATGAAACGCCTGGTCTCCTCGATCCAACTAGACTCCAAGACGACTCCCGGGCGCAGAAAGAGGAGCCAGGGTGCGCGCGCCGCTTCCGCCGCTGTCCTCAAGCGCGGCCCATGCGCTTGCGTCGACTCCAACACGCGACACCCCCCGCCGTCGGCGATCGCAGCGGTTGCGTCGCGCGAGCCGGCGTCGGCAATGATCACCTCACGCACAAGGCCTGCAACCGCACCGGGAACCAGCGCCGACAAGGTCGCCAAGAGCACACGCTCACTATCGTGCGTGGCGATCACCACGCTCAGCATGAGCCAATGTTCCCGCCGAGCGCACCTAATCCCATTTGCGTCTTTTATCGCCCTGGCCACGCGAAGAAAGCCCTGGCCACGCGAAGAAAAAAGACAAGGCTCCCGCTGCGCAGGAGAGCAGTCGCCGAGCCAATAAGTCGATCGCGCTTCTTGGTCGACAGCTGTTGACCGTCGACACTTCCTCCCGAGGCCATTATGTTCTTGTTTTGTTCGAGAGGCGACGCTAGTATCTCTCATGGCTCGCTCACATGCAGCCGTCAGACGCCCGCCGGCGCCCTCCTGGCCCCGACCCCCCACGCCGGCGGGCGGCTTTGCCCGCCGCGCGGGACATGCTCCAGGCCGCCACGGCGCCGTCGAGCTTGCCGCGCCGACCGACGTTGAAGTCGCGGTGGAGGCCGAGCGTCGGCGCGGGCGCGGCGCGCAGTCGAACGCGTCCGGCCGTTACGAGCCGCTCGCGCGCGTTGCTTTTGACGATGGGTGGCAGAGCTTCGAGGAGTTACCGCCGTTCAAGACGACGGTGACTCTCGACTCCACGCGCAAAATCATCGCCCGCAACGATTCACCGGATATTTCTTTCGATCGATCGATCAATCCTTATCGCGGTTGCGAGCACGGCTGCATCTACTGCTTCGCGCGGCCGACCCACGCCTATCTCGGCCTGTCGCCCGGACTCGATTTCGAAACCAAGCTCTTCGCCAAGCCGGATGCGCCGAAGCTGCTCGAACGCGAGTTGTCGGCCCCCGGTTACGTCCCACGCACCATAGCGATCGGCACGAATACCGATCCCTACCAGCCGATCGAGCGCGAACACAAGATCATGCGGCGCATCCTCGAGGTGCTCGATGGCTGCGGCCATCCCGTCGGTATCGTCACGAAATCGGCACTAGTGTTGCGCGATCTGGACATCCTAACCCGCATGGCGCAGCGCGACCTCGTCAAGGTCGCGCTGTCGGTGACAACACTCGACGTTCGCCTGGCGCGTGTGATGGAGCCGCGCGCGGCGACACCTCCACGACGGCTCCAGGCGCTTCGTCAACTCACGGCGGCCGGCGTGCCGACTTCGGTGATGGTGGCGCCCGTGATACCTGCGCTCAACGATGCCGAGATCGAGCGCATCCTGGATGCTGCCGCGGCCGTGGGCGTGCGAGAGGCTGGCTACGTGTTGCTGCGGCTCCCGCTGGAGGTACGCGATCTATTCCGGGAATGGCTCATGGCCAACTTTCCTGACCGATATCGGCACGTCTTCAAGCTCATCCGTGAGACCCGCGGCGGCAAGGATTACGACTCGAGCTGGAACACGCGCATGACCGGCGCCGGGCCGGTTGCCTGGATGATCGGCCGCCGTTTCGAACTGGCCTGCGAGAAGCTCGGCTTCAATAAAACGCGCACGCGGCTGACGACGGACCACTTCTTTCCACCGCGGCAGGCTGCGGAGCAGCTGACTTTGTTCTGAATTATCCTGCGTCGTCGGCCGGAAGCGGGAAGACGACGTCGAGCGTCCTCCACAGAGAGGAACGCGGGGCGGTTGACTTACACGTCGTGGCGCGCACCATCGCGCCATGACTCGTTCGCCCTTCGCCCGCGCAGGAGCTACGCGTGCCGTTCGCGTGGTGCGGCTGCCGCTCGGCGATGACGACATTCGCCCCACCTTCCGCCGCGAGCGCGCGGCGATCAAACGTGGTGTGTGGCCGATTGCTGGCTGCGACGAAGCGGGCAGGGGGCCGCTCGCCGGTCCAGTTGTTGCCGCCGCGGTCGTACTTGATCCGAAGCGCGTGCCGCGCGGGCTTGATGATTCCAAAAAGCTTGACCCGCAGACGCGTGAAAAGCTGCACGCAAAAATTTGCGCGAGCGCGCAGGTTACAGTTGCCATCGCGCCGCCATGGCGCATCGACAGAGACAATATCCTGCGGGCATCGCTGTGGGCGCTCGCGCGCGCCGTTGCATGCCTGCCGGTGAGGCCGCAGCTCGTGTTCGTCGACGGACGCGACCGCATCGATGCCGGCTGCGACTGCGAAGCTGTGATCAGCGGCGATGCCATTCTTTCCTCGATCGCGGCTGCCTCCATCGTCGCCAAGGTCACGCGCGACCGGCTCATGACGCGATTGGGCCTGCTCTATCCGGGCTACGGCTTCGAGCACCACAAAGGCTACAGCGTGCCCGAGCATTTCGAGGCGCTCGCGCGGCTCGGCCCCACCATCCACCACCGGCGCTCGTTCGCCCCGGTCGCCGCCGCTTATGGCGACGTCCTCACCGCGGACATGTGGTCCAGTGAGATTGAGGAAGGTGCGTTGCCTCTTTGAGCCATGGCCGCCTTATCTCTGCCGGCCGCCTAAAGTAATGTCCGGCCGATGCTTTACGTCTCCATCTTCGTCGAACTGTTGCGTTCACGTCCATCGCTGGCGGTCTGGCTCGCGGCGCTGGCCCAAGCGCTGCTGTGGCTGCTAGTCCCCTCCCTGTTCTATGCCGGACCGCCGGGCGACGTGGCGGACGTGCTGGCCGTCGGGCACGAATTCCAGCTCGGCACTTATCTGGGTCCCCCGCTCGCCTTCTGGCTTGCCGAACTCGTTTTCGATGTCGCAGGCCGCAGCATGGTTGGCGTCTATTTGCTCTCGCAGGCCTGCGTGGTCGTGGCCTATTGGGCGGTGTTTGCACTCGGACGCTCGATCGTCGGCGCGCAGCATGCGGCGTTGGCGGTTTTGTTGATGGTGGGCATTGCTGCCTTCACGGTGCCGACGCCGGACTTCGGGCCGGTCGTCCTCACGATGCCGCTGTGGGCGATCATCCTGCTGCATTACTGGCGCGCCGTGGGCGAAGGCCGACGAGGCTATTGGCTGCCGCTGGCTATCGAGATCGGGCTGCTTTTGCTCACGACCTATGTGGGGCTGATACTAGTCGGCTTGCTCGTGCTGTTCACGGTCGCAAACCGCCGCGCCCGCGCGGCGCTCAAGTCGTATGACCCATTGATCAGCGCGCTTGTCATTGCAATGGTCGTCGGGCCGCACCTCGTCTGGCTTGCGGATTGGGGAGAGGGTTTGCGGCCGATACTGTTTCGCCTGCGTAGGCCTGAGGCCGTCGCCGGCAACTTCATTGCATGGGCCCGACAAATCGCGCTGATCTTCGCCGCGCACGCCGGCCTCATCGTGCTGGTTGCGCTGGTCGCAGGATGGCCGTGGCCGCGGCATGACCCGGCGCCGGTGATTGTGCGGCCGACGATCGATCCTTTCGCCCGGCAGTTCGTCTACTTTTTTGCGCTGGCGCCGGCCTTCGCCGGAACGCTCGTGGCGGTGCTCATCGGAGGATCGACGCCGGTCGGCGGCATCGCGCCGCTGGTGATCCTATCCGGCCTTCTCGTGATCGTGGTCGCAGGTGACGGCATCGAGTTCAGCCGTCAGCACGTCATTATCGCCGCCTGGTTCGGACTGCTGATCATTCCCCCGATCATGACGGTCGCCGCGCTCCTCGTCCTGCCGTGGCTCAATATCGATCTGAAGGTGACGTACCCAGCTCAGGCGATGGGACGTTTCTTCTCCGAAAGCTTTGAGCGCCGTACCAACGCTCCGCTTCGTATCGTCACCGGCGATCCGCGCACCGCAGCGCTCATCGCGCTTGGCGCGCCGAGCCGGTCGAGCGTTTTTCTCAGCGCGACCCCCGAGCGCTCGCCGTGGGTGAAGCCCGATGCCATCAGGACCGAGGGCGCCATTGTCGTGTGGCCGACCACCGATACCGCGGGAACCCCGCCGGCCGAGATCAAGGAGCACTTCCCGGACCTCGTACCGGAGGTTCCACGCGCCTTCGAACGTTCGGTGCAAGGCCGGCTGCCGCTTCTGCGAATCGGCTGGGGGGTCATTCGTCCGCAGGGCCAGTCGGTACCTTCAGCCGCGGCCGGCGAGCAAAAACCGTGAGCGGCGCAGGCGGCTCCGTCACTCTTCTCTTCAGTTCTCTTCAGTACAGAATTCTTCAGTACAGAATCAAGTGTTGCGGCCGGTAGATCGTTTGTCGCGGGGCGAGCGGCGCAGCCGCCTCGTCCTGCGGGTCGGGCGCATTGGCCCAGGTCGAGATCGCCAGGACGGTCACCGCCACCGCAAGCGCCATCCCAAAGGCAAATGCGAGCCTGTCTGGTTTGCGTGCCATGTCCACCTCCTTGCCGTAGATGGATCTCGCTGGGCGCACTCTAGAAGAAAGACGGGCAAGGCTATGTGAGCCGCGTCACACTCTCTCGAAGGAGAAAGCCTGGGCGGATCGGATCTTTCGCCAGTGGACAAATCTCCGGTGCGCAAGGCTTTGGCTTGGGTTTGCGGGCGCTTCCTGGCTACTGTGGCTCGGCTCGGAGTTTGTCTGCCTTATGGCGGTGGATGGGGGTAGAGCTCGATCGGGCTGGGAAAATGACATGACCGACGCAACAAAGCCTAGACCCGAGCGGCCATTGCTCGATCACTATTTTGGCCTGCGCGAGAGCGGCAGCGACGTGCGCACGGAATTCATCGCCGGCGTCACGACCTTTCTCACTATGGTCTACATCGTGTTCGTCAACCCGCAGATCCTTTCCAGTGCCGGAATGGACAAGGGCGCGGTTTTCGTCGCGACCTGCATCGCGGCTGCCGTCTCGACCCTGGTGATGGCGCTCTACGCCAATTATCCGATCGCGCTCGCACCGGGCATGGGGCTCAATGCGTTCTTCGCCTTCACCGTGGTGCTCGAGCACAAATACAGCTGGCAGCAGGCGCTCGCCGGCGTGTTCTGTTCCGGCGTGATCTTCTTCCTGATCTCGATCTTCAACATCCGCGAATACATCATCAATTCGATCCCGAAAAATCTGAAATTGGCGATCTCCGCCGGCGTCGGCCTCTTTCTCGGCATCATCGCGCTGGAGGAAGCCAAGATCGTGGTGGCAAATCCCGCGACGCTGGTGACCCTCGGCGATCTCAAGCAATGGCCGGCGATTCTCTGCCTTTTGGGTTTCATCATGATCGTTGCCCCTCAATTACCGCAAGATCGTGGGCGCCACGCTGCTTGGCATCATTGCTGTGACGCTCCTCGGGATACCGCTCGGCCTTGCCGAGTTCACCGGCATCATCTCGGCGCCGCCTTCGCTCGCGCCGACTTTTCTCCAACTCGATTTTTCCCGCGCCGCAGAGCTGACATTCATCATCATCGTCTTCAGTTTTCTCATGGTCGACGTGTTCGATAATGCCGGCACGCTCATTGGCGTCGCCCACCGTGCCGGGCTCCTCGATCCGCAGGGCAATCTGCCGCGCATGAAGCAAGCGCTGCTCGCCGACAGCTTCGCCGCCATGTTCGGTGCCTTGATCGGTACATCGACCACGACGAGCTATATCGAAAGCGCGGCCGGCGTTTCGGCGGGCGGCCGCACCGGCCTGACCGCAGTGTTCGTCGCGCTGTTTTTTCTTCTCGCTCTGTTCTTTTCGCCGCTCGCCGGAATGATTCCGGCCTACGCCTCGGCGGCGGCGCTGCTCTATGTGGCCTGCATCACGGAATATGCGCCGGCAGTGGTGGCGGCGGTGACCATGCCGCTCACCTATTCGATCGCTACCGGTATCGGGCTGGGCTTCATCACCTACGCCTTGGCCAAGCTGATCGCCGGCAAATTCGGCGAAGCGAAACCGGCCGTGGTGATCCTCGCCGTGATTTTCTGGATAAAGTTCGCGTTGCCTGGGTGATTCGAAGCGTGTTCGCCGGGCTCGTCTAATCGATCACCGCCACCGCGTTGATCTCGACCAGGCAGCGCGGATCCGTCGCAAGCCGCACCACCTGTACCGTGGTCGTAGCGGGCTTGGCCTCCCGGAAATATTCGCCCCACACCCGGTTGAGCGCGTCTTGGTCCGAGAGGTCGGTGACGAACCGGTCGGCAGTGACCACGTCCGCGAAGGTCGCCCCCACCGCCTCGAGCCCGCGCTTTAGGTTCTCGAGTGCGGCGCGGGCCTGGCCCTCCATGTCGCGCGCCATTGCGTCGAACTCCTCGGGCCGGTGGGGGTGGTGATGGTAGACCGGCGCCGCCGTGACGCCGGCGAGATAGACGGTCGTACCGCCCCTGACCTTGATGGCGGGCGCATAAGGCATCCACATGTCCGGGGCATCGGGCCAGTGCACGTGCTCGATGGTCTTCGTCATGCCGCGCTCCCGTCGCTGGTTGGGGACCGATCCGCTGCCAGCACTTTCTTGATCGCCAGAAAATCCCGCCAGGCAAGGCGCTTTTGCAACGGCTGGCGTAGCAGATAAGCGGGGTGCAGCGTCGCTATCGCGCGGATCTCACGCGTGCCGCTATGAAACGGAAACCAACGCCCGCGGGTCTTGATGATACCGTCCTTGCTGTTGAGCAGCGTCTGCGTCGACGGATTGCCGAGACAGACCAATATGTCGGGATCGGCGAGTTCGATCTGGCGCAGCGTGAACGGCAGACAGATCGCCGACTCCTGCGGCGTCGGCGTGCGATTGCCCGGCGGACGCCAGGGCACGATATTGGCGATATAGGCCGAACTGCGGTCAAGGCCGATTGCTGCCATCATGCGGTCGAGCAGTTTGCCCGAGCGGCCGACGAACGGCAGGCCTTCGATATCCTCATCGCGTCCGGGCGCCTCGCCCACGAACATCACGCGGGCTTTCGGATTGCCGTCGGCGAACACAAGCTGGGTCGCCGTGGTCCGCAACCCGCAGCCTTCGAAGCCCTCGAGAATTGCGCGCAGCTCCTCGAGGGTGGCGGCGCTTTTGGCCGCCTCGCGCGCCGCCATGACGGCGACCTCCGGCGAGGGGGGAGGCGCGACGCGGCCCTTTACTTCGCGTTCTCGAGTGGAAAACGGGCGGGCGTGAGCGCGCTCCTCGGCTCTTGGCGCGGCATCCTCGGCACGCACCGCCGGGGCTGCCGTTGCATTATCGCCGGCGAATCGATCGGTTGGGTTCTCCTCGAGAAGCGCGTCGACGCCGGCCTCCTGATAGAAGGCGAGAAGCTCGCGAACGGCTTGGTGGCGGGTCGTGGTCAATCCCTGCTCCTTGCGTCGGGCAAAGTCGACGACGGAGCAACAATGCCTCCGGTGCGGCTGCAGTAAAAGGGGTGGACCAGCGACCGTTCGTTGTTACAGTCGCGCCCTGCTCGCATCGAGCGCGCGCGGTTTCGCCTTGGAGAGATCGATGAGCTCAGAGGAACTGCCCGCCCGCGAAGCGATGGAGTTCGATGTGGTGATTGTTGGCGCCGGGCCGGCCGGGCTCGCCGCCGCGATCCGGCTCAAGCAGCTTTCGCCCGATGTGACGGTGGTTGTGGTCGAAAAAGGCTCCGAAGTCGGGGCGCATATCCTCTCAGGGGCGGTCATCGATCCCGTTGCCCTCGACGGGCTGATCCCGGACTGGCGCGGCCACGAGGCGCCGATCAAGACCGAAGTCAGCGACGATCGTTTCTATTGGCTGTCCGCGTCGCGGGCCCTGCGTCTGCCCAATGTCATGCTGCCGCCGCTGATGAACAACCACGGCAACTACGTCGTCTCGCTCGGGAATGTCTGCCGTTGGCTTGCGAGCAAAGCGGAAGCTTTGGGTGTTGAAATCTATCCGGGCTTTGCCGCCGCCGAGGTGCTGTTCGATGGCAACGGCGCAGTGGCCGGCGTCGCCACCGGCGACATGGGCGTGGCCAAGAACGGCCATCACAAGGATAGCTTCACCCGCGGCATTGAGCTCCGTGCGAAATACACGCTGTTTGCCGAGGGCGCCCGCGGCAGCCTCACCAAGGTACTCGAGCAGCGCTTCGCCCTGCGCCAAGGTCGCGAACCGCAGAAATTTGGGCTCGGCCTGAAGGAGCTGTGGCAAGTCGCGCCGGAAAAACATCGTGCTGGGTTGGTACAGCACACGTTTGGCTGGCCGCTCGACAACCGCACAGGGGGTGGCTCGTTCCTTTATCATTTCGACGACCGCCTCGTGTCGGTCGGCTTCGTGGTTCATCTCAATTACGAAAATCCCTATCTTTCCCCTTACGAGGAATTCCAACGCTTTAAGACTCATCCGCTCGTACGGGAAACGTTCGAGGGTGGCACGCGGCTCTCTTACGGCGCGCGCGCATTGACAGAGGGCGGCTGGCAGTCGGTCCCGAAGCTCGCGTTTCCCGGTGGCGCGCTCATGGGCTGCGCGGCCGGCTTCATGAATGTGCCGCGGATCAAGGGCAGTCACAACGCGATGCTATCGGGAATGCTCGCGGCCGAGCACCTTGCCGCGGCCCTCAAGGCAGGCCGCGCCAACGATGAGCTCGCTGACTACGACGCCGCCTGGCGATCCTCTGCGATCGGCGCCGATCTCTGGAAGGTTCGCAACGCCAAGCCGCTTTGGTCGCGCTTCGGCACGTTGTTAGGCATAGGCCTCGGCGGCTTCGACATGTGGACCAATACGGCGGGCTTCTCGCTGTTCGGCACGCTCGGCCATGGGAAGGCCGATTGGGCGAGCCTCAAGCCGGCGGCGCAGTGCTCCCCCATCACCTATCCCAAGCCCGATGGCAAGATCACCTTTGATCGCCTGTCCTCGGTGTTTCTCTCCAACACCAATCATGAAGAGGACCAGCCGGTGCATCTGAAAGTCGGCGACCTGGCGCTGCAGAAGGCATCCGAGTTTGACCGCTATCGCGGGCCTTCCGCCCGCTACTGCCCCGCCGGGGTGTACGAATGGGTGCAGGAGAGCGATTCACCCCGTTTCGTGATCAATGCGCAGAATTGCGTTCACTGCAAAACATGCGACATCAAGGATCCCAATCAGAACATCACCTGGGTTCCTCCCGAGGGCGGTGGCGGGCCAAACTATCCGAATATGTGAATGGATTCTTCACGCATATCCCTCACGCCGGTCTGTCACGGCCGATTTGGCTCCTGTTCCGAATCCCAATCTCCTTAAGGTCGTTCGAACCGGAATTTCCCCGCAAAAGCGCGGCGGTACGGCGAACCCTAAACCGAATCCCCCGAAAGCTGTTGTCCGATCGACCCAGGCGTCACGATGCTGCCCTTATCCCGGCCTTCAAAGGCGATGGACATGCCAGATCAGGGCAGTTATTGCGGGCCGGGCCCAAACAGTCCATTTTGCTCAATGCGGCCGCGCCGAGGGCGTTCGTCCGCCAAATGGAGTCGACCGTGATCCTTTCGCCACCTTTGCGGCGTGCGGCGGTGGCCGCCATGGCTGCACTCGCTATCACTTGGCCGGCGATGCTTTCTGCCCGGGCGCAGCAGCAGCCACGTGAGGGCTTCTCTCGCACCTCCCCTGCAGGCAGCTATCTCGCCGCTCGGCACGCCGGCGGCCAGCGTGATGCTGCGGCGGCGGCGGCCTATTACCGCGCCGCGCTGCGCAGCGATCCGCGCAACAATGAGTTGCTCGGCCGCGCTTTCCTGGCGGTGCTTGCCAACGGCGAAATTGAGGAAGGGGTGAAGCTCGCCGAGCGCGTTCTGCAGGTCGACAAGAACGATCGCATCGCACGACTCGTTCTAGGGGTGCGGGCGATCAAGCAAAAGCAGTATCCGGTCGCGCGCCGAGAGCTTGCCCAATCGATCCGTGGCCCGATCACCGATCTTGCTGCGACGCTGCTGTCGGCCTGGACGATGGCAAATCCGGCCGATGCGAAGCAAGCGACCGATTCCATCGATAAGCTCGCCGGCGCCGATTGGTACGCGATCTTCAAGGAGCTGCATGCCGGGCTGATCCTTGACCTTGCCGGTCAAAAGAAGGAGGCGGCGAAGCACTTCGAGCACTCCTATAAGCTCGATCCCACGGCGCTGCGCGTGGTCCAGGCTTATGCAAGCTTCCTCTCGCGACAGGGGAATACGGACGAAGCCCTGAAAGTTCTCGCCACGTTCGAGGAAGCGCTGCCCCGTCATCCACTCATCGTCGAGGCGGTGAACGAGATCAAGGCCGGCAAGAAGCTCCCATTGCTGATCGACACGCCGCAGGCGGGGGCTGCCGAGGTGCTCTATGGACTCGGCGCCGCGCTCGGCCGGCGCGGCGGGGAGGATCTCGGCCTGATCTACTTGCAGCTCTCGCTCTATCTCGCGCCGTCGCATCCGCTGGCGCTGCTGTCGCTCGGCGACCTCTACGAGGCGATGAAGAAGCCGGAGCTCGCCAACAAGATCTATGAGCGGGTGCCGCTCTCGTCGCCGCTGCACCGCAACGCGCAGATCCAGCTCGCGCTCAACCTGGATTCGCTCGACAAAACGGACGATGCGAAAGCGAGTCTCGAAAAGCTGATCGCCGCCAGCCCGACCGATCTCGAGGCGATCATGGCGCTCGGCAACGTGCTGCGTGGACGCAAGCAGTTCGCCGAATGCGCGGATGTCTATTCCAAGGGCATCGATACCATCAAGAAGCCCGAGAAGTCGAACTGGGTGATCTACTATTTCCGGGGGATCTGCTTCGAGCGCGCCAAACAATGGGCTAAGGCCGAGGCGGATCTCAAGAAGGCGCTGGAGCTTTTTCCCGACCAGCCGCACGTGCTCAATTATCTCGGCTATTCGTGGATCGACCAGGGCGTCAATCTCGACGAGGGCATGCGCATGATCAGGCGTGCGGTCGAGCAGCGCGCCGACGACGGCTATATCGTCGACTCCCTGGGCTGGGCCTACTACCGGCTTGGCAACATGGAGGAGGCGGTCAAGCAACTCGAGCGCGCCATTGAGCTCAAGCCCGAGGATCCCACCATCAACGATCATCTCGGCGATGCGTACTGGAGGGTGGGACGCGTGCTCGAGGCGCGCTTCCAGTGGTCTCACGCGCGCGACCTCAAGCCCGAGCCGGAGGATCTCGATAAGATCCAAGCCAAGCTGAAATCCGGGCTTCCCGACGACACATCCTCGGCCGCCCAGGCCGAAGACAAGAAGCCTGGCGGCGGCTAAGCCACGTGGCGCGAGCCGCGTGCGCGAGAAAGCGCCCGCCAAGGTCAATCTGACGCTGCGCGTCCTCGGCCGCCGGGCGGACGGCCTGCATGAGATCGAAAGCCTGGTCGCTTTTGCCGAGGTCGCGGATGCCTTGACGTTGACGCCAGGCGATGCTTTGGCGCTCAGCGTGGCTGGACCGACCGCAGCCGCCGCAGGCGATGTCGCCGACAACCTCGTGCTCAAGGCCGCCCGTGCGCTCGCCGAGCGCGTGGAAGTTCTCAAGCTCGGACGCTTTACGCTCTCAAAGCGCCTGCCGGTTGCGGCCGGGCTCGGGGGCGGCTCGACGGATGCGGCAGCGGCTTTGCGGCTGCTCGCGCAGGCGAACCGTCTTGCGCCGGATGATCCTCGCCTGGCGCAGGCGGCGCGTTCCACCGGGGCCGACGTGCCGGTATGCCTCGATCCGCGCCCGCGGTTCATGCGCGGCATCGGCGATATCCTTTCCGATCCGCTCGAATTGCCGCGGCTATTCGCTGTGCTCGTCAATCCCGGCATAGCGGTCGCGACGAGGGACGTGTTCGCAATGCTTTCGGCTGCGCCGGTGACGCAAGCCAAATCGGCGATGTGGCCCCGGCAGAGGGCCGAGCTGCTCGACGAAATTGCCCGCGGTCGCAACGACCTCGAGGAGCCGGCGATCGAGCTCGAGCCCGCAATCGCGAATGTTCTCGCCGTGCTTCGCAAGCTGTCCGGCTGCCGGCTCGCGCGCATGTCCGGCTCGGGCGCGACGTGTTTTGCTCTATTCGACTCGTCCCGCACGGCGAGCGCAGCCGCGCGCAGGCTACGCGTTGGCTATCCGACTTGGTGGGTGCGCGCGACGACGTTCGGCGGATGAGGCGGGCGCTAATTCGAGCGGCAAATGCAGAACTCGACTGCTTCTTCGAGCGCCTCCTTCATCGGGGAGGCGGGAAACAAAGCCAGGGCGTCGGTCGCAATCGCGCCGTAATGGCGCGCACGCTTGACGGTGTCTTCGAGGGCGCGGTGCTTCGTCATCAAGCCGATCGCATGCTCGAGGTCGGGGTCGGTTGCCTCGCCTTCTTCGAGCGTGCGCCGCCAGAATGTCCGTTCGTTGTCCGATCCGCGGCGGAACGCGAGCACCACGGGCAGCGTGATCTTGCCCTCGCGAAAATCGTCGCCCACGTTCTTGCCGAGCTTGGCCGCGGTTCCCCCGTAGTCGAGCGCATCGTCGACCAGCTGGAAGGCAATGCCGAGATTCATGCCGAAGGAGCGGCAGGCGCTTTGCTCGTCTCTGGGGCGCGAAGCGAGCGCCGGCCCCACCTCGCAGGCGGCGGCAAAGAGTTCCGCCGTCTTGGCGCGAATGACGGCGAGATAGTCGTCTTCGGTGGTGGCTGTATTCTTCGCGGCACCGAGCTGCATCACTTCCCCTTCGGCGATAACGGCGGCAGCCGAAGAAAGGATTTCCAGCGCCCTGAGCGAGGCGACTTCGACCATCATCTTGAAGGCTTGGCCCAGCAAAAAATCGCCGACCAACACGCTCGCCTCGTTACCCCACAGCATGCGAGCGGCCAGCTTGCCTCGCCGCATCTCGCTTTCGTCCACCACGTCGTCGTGCAGCAACGTCGCCGTATGCATGAATTCGACGGCGGCGGCGAGCTTGACGTGGCCGGCGCCGGCATAACCGGCGAGCCGTGCCATGGCGAGGGTTAGGATCGGGCGCAGCCGCTTGCCACCCGACGAGATCAAATGATTGGCGACCTCGGGTATCATCGCCACTTGCGATCCGGTGCGCGACAATATCGTCGTATTGACCTGTCCCATGTCCGTCGCCACCAACTCACTGAGGCGATCGATGGTGGCAGATGAACGGCTCTCAAATGGGACGATGACGGCCAAAAGAAGCGCTCCGGAAAGGGGCTCGAATACAAGGACGCGCGAGCATAGAAACGCTATGGTACCGCAGCAAGTGCGGCAAAACGCACATTTTCGCGACCGAGCGAATTCGGGCGACAGCGATGAGCAGGAGGTCCGTTGCGCAAGCCCGAGACCAAGTTCGAGGACGAATTGGAGTGGCGCGAGCTCGTCCGCACCAATGATGCCGTGCTGGTTTCGGCGGTGGGCGCCTTGCTCGATGCCGCTTACATTCCGCACGTCATACTCGATCAGAACATGAGCGTGCTCGAAGGCTCGATCGGCATCTTGCCGCGCCGCATCTTGGTCAGCCAATGTTGCGTCGATGATGCGCGCGCATTGTTGGAGGATGCCGGTCTCGGACACGAGCTTCGTCCGGATGTCCGCTGAAGTCACCGAGGATGCCGCGCTCGGCGGCAAGCTGCGACTCAAGCAGCCGACAGACGGTCACCGCTTCGGCCACGACGCAATTTTGCTGGCGGCCGCTTGTCCAGCGCGGGCGGGAGAACGCGTGGTCGACCTCGGCGCGGGCGTGGGCGCGGCGGGACTGGCGCTCGCGCTGCGGGTCGACGGCACCAAGCTGGTGCTGGTCGAAATCAATGCCGCTCTCGCCGCGCTTGCAGCCGAGAATGCGCAGCTGAACGGGGTCGCGGCACGAGTGAGCTCGGTCGTTCTTGACGTGGCGGCGCCGGCCGCTGCATTCGCCGCCGTCGGGCTCGGACCCGAATCGGCGGCCCGCGTGCTCATGAATCCGCCATTCAATGATCCGGCGCGGCAAAGAGCCTCTGCCGACCGTGAGCGCCGCCTCGCCCATGCCGGCTCCGCCGAGACGCTCCCCGCGTGGATCAAGGCGGCAGCGCGGCTGCTGCGCCCGCGCGGGACCGTGAGCATGATCTGGCGCGCCGACGGTCTCGTCCAGGTGTTGCAGGCGCTTGCTCCCGCATTCGGCGCGGCAACCGTGATGCCGGTGCATCCCACTGAGCGAGAACCGGCGGTGCGCGTTTTGGTTCGCGCCACCAAGGGGAGCCGCGCGCCCCTCGTGCTTCTCCCCGGCTTCGTGCTTAATGACGGAGCGGGATGTCCTACCAGCCAAGCCCGATCAGTGCTGCGCGGAGATGCAGTGCTGGCGCTGAGTGAAATCTGATGTGCCGCTCGCGTCGTCTTATCGCGCTACCTAACTTGAGCCGAAGTCGCCGCCGGCCTAGACGTGACATCGCGCCGCGCCGGAAAAACTGCGGGCGGCTATGTGTTAACTGAGCCGAATACCATATGACCGAGAAAAACAGTTCCGAGCATCTGCAGCAGCTATTCGCAAGCGCGCGCGAGGCGCTGCGGCCGATCCTGCCAAAGCGACTGCGCGGCGTGCCCGTCGTGCCGGTGGTTCGGCTTGCCGGCGTCATCGGCTTTTCTACACCCCTGAAGCCCGGCCTCACGCTCGCCACCATCGCCCGTGCGCTCGAGCGCGCCTTCAACATGCGAGGAACGCAGGCGGTGGCTTTATCGATCAATTCGCCAGGGGGCTCACCGGTACAGTCGCACCTGATCTACCGCCGTATACGCCAGCTCGCGGCCGAGAAAGCGCGTCCGGTGATCGCATTTGCCGAGGATGTCGCCGCCTCAGGGGGCTACATGGTCGCTTGCGCCGCCGACGAGATCTACTGCGATTCCTCATCGATTGTCGGTTCGATCGGAGTCGTGGGTGGTTCCTTCGGCTTCCCCAAGCTCATGGATAAGCTTGGAGTAGAGCGCCGGCTGTACGTTTCCGGCGAACACAAGGCCATGCTCGATCCGTTCCTTCCGGAGAATCCGCAGGACGTCGAGCGGCTCAAGGCGTTGCAGCAGGACATCCACGAGGAGTTCATCGCGCTCGTCAAGCGCAGCCGTGGAGCGCGGCTCAAGGGTCCCGAAAAAACCTTGTTCTCCGGCGAATACTGGACCGGCGGCAAGGCGACCGAGCTCGGCCTCGCCGACGGCATCGGCGATCTGCGCGCGACACTGCGTGCGCGTTTCGGCGATGAGGTCGTCACTCCGCTCATAGCGCCCGCGCGCGGCTGGTTTGGCCGAGTGCAGCCCGGCGTGGCTGGGCGTCTGGAAGATTTGCCGCGCGCCGCCGATTTCACCGAGGAGGTGATCTCGGCGCTGGAGGCACGCGCCTTGTGGGCGCGGTACGGCTTGTAAGAAGGCTCGCGAGGAGACATGCCTCCCTTCGTCATCTCACCCTTGGTCAGGCTCGCGCTGGGCGCGGTCGGTACTGGCGTTGTCCTGCGCTGGGTCATGCGCGAGGTGCGGCGGATCAACGCCGAACTCGATCGGGTGAAGGCGGCGACCGACCCCACGCTACGCCCAACTTTTCCGACGCTGCGCCGCGATCCGCGCAGCGGCGAATGGCGTGTGATGTGACTGAGGCTATTCGCCTCTGATCCCTTTGTTCCGGATCAGCCTGCTCCAGCGGGCGATCTCCCGTTCGAGGTACTGGGCAAACTCTTCCGGCGCGCTCGGCGAGGGTGTCACACCGGCTTGCGCGAGTTTCCGCCGCATATCCACATCGGTCAGCGCGGCATTGAAAGCCGTATTGAGCTTGGCGATGACAGTTGGTGGCGTGGCCGCGGGCGCCAGCGTGCCGGCCCACTGATTGGCAATCGTGTCGGCAAAGCCTTGTTCGACGAAGGTCGGCACCTCCGGAAAAATGTCGGAGTCCGGCTCTGACTTGGCCGCGTATTCGGCCGCGATCGCGCCATTGGCGCCCGGCCTGTTGTCGACGACGACGTTCTGTCCGAGCAAGCCGCGCAGCGGTTCGCGTCATGGCCGCGCGTCTTCTTGACGCTGCGGATGCCTCTCAGTACGTCTACCCGCCCAACTCGGCTGCTCTTGCGTGCCTCAGTTGCGGCGCCGAGCTCGGGCATTTCTCACAAGCGACATGAGCGACGACCTTCCCCCCCATCTGCGTCCCGCGCGCTCGTTCCAGGGATTGATCCTGGCGCTGCAGCGCTATTGGGCAGATTACGGCTGCGTGATCCTGCAGCCCTATGACATGGAGGTCGGCGCCGGCACGTTTCATCCAGCGACGACGTTGCGCGCGCTCGGGCCCAAGCCATGGAACGCGGCCTATGTGCAACCCTCACGCCGGCCGAAGGACGGCCGCTACGGAGAGAACCCCAACCGCCTGCAGCACTATTACCAGTTCCAGGTGATCCTGAAGCCTTCGCCGCAGGACATCCAGGAACTCTATCTCAAATCGCTTTCCGCGATCGGCATCGATCCGAAGCTGCATGACATCCGCTTCGTGGAAGATGACTGGGAAAGCCCGACGCTCGGTGCTTGGGGCCTGGGCTGGGAGTGCTGGTGCGACGGCATGGAAGTGTCGCAGTTCACCTATTTTCAGCAGGTCGCGGGATTCGAATGCGCGCCGGTCTCCGGCGAGCTCACGTATGGGCTCGAGCGACTGGCGATGTATGTGCAAGGCGTCGATCGCGTGTTCGACCTCAACTTCAACGGCCGCGAGGGCGAGAAGAAAGTCACCTATGGCGATGTTTTCCTGCAGGCCGAGCAGGAATATTCACGCCACAATTTCGAATTTGCCGAAACCGAGATCCTGTTCGAGCAGTTCCGGATGGCGGAGGCCGCCTGCCGCAACTACATCGCCGCCGGCTGGACGACGATCGGCAACAGCAGGCGTCACCTGATGGCGCTGCCGGCCTATGACCAATGCATCAAGGCGAGCCACGTCTTCAACCTGCTCGATGCGCGCGGGGTGATTTCCGTGACCGAGCGGCAGAGCTACATTCTGCGCGTGCGCGAGCTTGCCAAAGCGTGCGGCGAGGCATGGCTCGCGACCGAAGCGGGAGGAGCAGGCGCATGAATGCCCAGCCAGAAATCGGCGGACGTGCCCCGGTTGCGATCGATGCCGAGGCCGGCAAGAGCTACTGGTGGTGCGCCTGCGGGCGTTCGAAGAACCAACCCTTCTGCGATGGCTCGCACAAGGGCACGTCCTTTTCACCGGTCGAATGGAAGGCGGAGCAGGCTTCGCGGACCTGGTTCTGCGCCTGCAAGCGCACCGGCAAGCGGCCGATGTGCGACGGCAGCCACAAGAGGCTCGATCCAGAGCCGCAAGGCTTGTGAAGCTGAGCGGCGCGGCGCAACTTCACGGCTTGCTCGGCGACGCCGCCTCATCGGATCCCGCGCCCTCCGGCGCGCCCACGAAGACGATGTCGCCCTTGATCAGATCCTGCACCTTCGGCGGCCCCGATTTCTGCGGCCACAAATAGGTGACATGGAGCCGTGTGGTCACCTCGAGTCGTGCCGGCGCCGGCGTGACGAGCAGCGTTGCGGTGTGAACGGTGACCTCGGCGGGTTGCGCCCACGCGCCGGGAACGGGGCTTGCGCTCAAGAATCCCTGAATGATCGAGGTGGCGACCACCTTGACGAAGCGCGCAAACTCGCCATCGCGAACCACGAACTGTGACCTCTCGCGGCTCGCATCGTATTCGAGCACACGGGGAAGCTTGAGCTTGGTCAGTGCCGGCTCGTATTTTTCTCCGAGATCGATGCTGATGTGGGACTTCGTGTCATCCCAGACGACGCGCATCGGCACCGCGGGCGGGCCTTCGCTCCCCTTGAGGTACATCAGGTACGCCGTCTCATTGTCCGTGGCGGACGCAATGCCCGGAATGGCGGCGAGCGCACACGCGGCGGCAGCGCGCACGAAAGCGACCCGGCTGAGGATTTTCATCAAATGCACCGAACGGCGTAAGTAGCGCAAATGTGCGGCAGGGCGGCGAGCGCTGCAAGCGCACCCAGGCTGCGTTAAGCTTGGCGAGGGGAACGAGCCCCGCGCTTTTCGACTTAACAATGCCGACCGCGCCTGCTACCTGCTCGCGATGCCCGATTTTCTGCTCGAATTGTTCTCGGAGGAAATTCCGGCGCGCATGCAGGCGCGTGCGGCCGAGGATTTGCGCAAGGGTGTCACCGACGCCCTCGTCGGCGCCGGGCTCCTTTATGAAGGCGCCAAGGCCTTCGTCACCCCCCGCCGTCTCGCGCTCGCGGTCAAGGGCGTCCCGGTGCGCCAGCCCGACGTGAAGGAGGAAAAGAAAGGGCCGCGCGTAGGCGCGCCCGAAGGCGCCATTGAAGGCTTCTTGCGGGCCGCCGGGCTGAAATCGATCCGCGAAGCCAAGATCATGCCCGACAAGAAGGGCGACTTTTACCTGGCGCTGATCGAGAAGCCGGGCCGGCCCGCGATCGAGGTGATCGCCGAGATCGTTGCGGAGGTGGTGAAGACATTTCCCTGGCCGAAATCGATGCGTTGGGGCGAGCAGTCGCAGCAGCCTGGTTCGCTCGCTTGGGTGCGGCCACTGCATTCCATTGTCGCGACTTTCGGGCCGGAGACCGAAGAGCCGGACATCGTTCCCTTCGCAATCGACGGGATCAAAGCCGGGAACGAGACGCGCGGTCACCGCTTCATGGCGCCGCAGTCGTTCAAGGTGCGCCGCTTCGAGGACTACGCGGAGAATCTTCAAAATGCCAAGGTCGTGCTCGATCCCGAGCGGCGCAAGGAAATGATTCTTGCAGATGCCAAGAACCTCGCCTTCGCGCAGGGTTACGAGCTCCTTGAGGATGCGGGCCTGTTGGCGGAGGTGGCCGGTCTCGTTGAATGGCCGGTCGTGTTGATGGGCTCTTTCGATAAGGCGTTTTTGCGTATGCCCTCCGAAATCGTCCGCGCCACGATCCGCAACAATCAGAAATGTTTCGTCCTGCGCGAGCCGCGCACGTCGCAACTCGCCGACAAATTCATCCTAGTTGCGAATATCGAGGCCGAGGACGGCGGCAAGGCGATCGTCGCCGGTAACGAGCGCGTGATCCGCGCGCGGCTCGCCGACGCCAAGTTCTTCTACGATACCGACCTCAAGACTCGGCTTGAGAGCCGGCTGGCGAAGTTCAAGGACATCGTCTTTCACGAGAAGCTCGGCACGCAATGGGAACGTATCGAGCGCATCGAGCGGCTCGCGGCGGAGCTTGCGCCCACCGTCGGCGCCGACGTGGAAAAGACAAGGCGCGCGGCGCGGCTCGCCAAGGCCGACCTGCTCACCGAGGTGGTCGGCGAATTCTCGGAGCTGCAAGGGCTAATGGGAAAATATTACGCGCTGGCGCAGGGCGAGGATGCCGCGGTCGCGGCCGCGTGCGAGGAGCATTACAAGCCGCTCGGCCCCGCTGACGTCGTTCCAACAGCGCCCGTTTCAGTGGCCGTCGCACTCGCCGACAAGATCGACACGTTAGTCGGGTTTTGGGCGATCGGCGAAAAGCCGACGGGAAGCAAGGATCCGTATGCGCTGCGCCGCGCCGCGCTCGGCGTGATTCGCATTGCGTTATCCAGTAAGCACGATCTTCTGCCGCGGGCTCTCTTTGCGATGCATATTCGGCAGTTTCGACCAAATCTATCGGACGCGGAAATCTCGGATGCAGGCGACGACTTTCAAGCTTTTTTCGAGGAGCGGCTCAAAGTGCAGCTGCGCGATGAGGGAGCGCGGCACGATCTGGTCGACGCCGTTCTTCATCTGCGCGGTGCCGAGGCAGGCATGGTTTCGATCGTCCGCCGTGTCGAGGCGCTGGGAAAATTCCTCGACACCGAGGACGGCAGGAATCTGCTCGCCGGCTACAAGCGGGCCACCAACATCATCCGCATCGAGGAAAAGAAGGACGGCCGGCGATATTCCGACCAGCCTGAGCCATCGCTCTATCGGCAGGAGGAAGAAGCGGCATTGGCCAACGCGATCTATGCCGTCAAAGGGGAGGCGGACTCCGCTGTCAGCAGAGAGGACTTCGAAGCCGCGATGCGTCCAATGGCCAAGCTCCGTCCGCACGTCGATGCGTTCTTCGACAGGGTGACGGTCAATGTCGAGGACAATCAACTCCGGGAGAATCGACTCAACTTGCTCAATGAAATTCGCGAGGCGACCCGCACAGTCGCCGATTTCTCCTGTATCGAGGGATAAATGCTGCGCCGTCATGCCCGCGGGAAAGCGAGAATCCCGCAATCATGACCAGTTATGAGTACAAACAATCAGTTGCTGACTGTCGAATCATCCGCTTACGCGGATCGTGACACCGAGTAGAATGGGCAAACGCGTGGAACCCGCCGCCGACGTCGTCATTATCATCGACTGCCATCCCAGGAGATCCCTATGACCATCACCTTTGCTCATATCACGCCGCTTGTTGCGCTCATCGCCGGAATTCTGATTCTGCTATTCCCGCGGCTATTAAACTACGTTGTGGCGATATACTTGATCATCGTCGGCATTGCGGGACTTAACAGCATTCATCACTTTATCCGCTGAGTCGGCCGCCGCCCACGCGCGATCTGCGTCCTTGCACCGGCGCGCGCGGCGGTGATCATCAAGTTGGCGCATCCAGTTGTGGTTCCATGGTCGTATCGTCGCGTCGCAGCCGATTGAACAGAAAATGCAACCGCTCTGCCCCCGGTCGCAGGCCTGCGGCCCGCGCTCGACCGCCAGCGCGCAAGAAATCGCCTGGCGAAAGGAAGTGGGTGTACAGCTTCGGGAATGGGAAAGCGGAAGGGCGCGCCGATATGCGCAACCTTCTGGGCGGCAAGGGCGCAGGCCTTGCCGAGATGGCCAATCTCGGCTTGCCGGTGCCGCCGGGCTTTACCATCACCACCGAGGTCTGCACCTACTACTACGAGAACGGCAAGGCCTATCCGAAAGCCCTAGACCGGCAAGTTGCCGCTGCGCTCGCGCAGGTCGGCCGCATCACCGGAAAAACGTTCGGGGACAGCGCCAACCCTCTGCTGGTCTCGGTGCGCTCCGGGGCTCGCGCGTCCATGCCGGGCATGATGGACACCGTGCTCAATCTCGGTCTCAACGACGCGACGGTGGAGGCGATCGCAAAAAAATCCGGCGACCCGCGCTTCGCCTACGACTCCTACCGCCGCTTCATCACCATGTATTCCGACGTGGTGCTCGGCTTTCCCCATCATCATTTCGAGGAAATTCTCGACGACTACAAAGACAGGAACGGCTACACGCTCGATAGCGATCTCTCGGCCGAGGACTGGGTCGAGCTCGTCGCCCGCTACCAGCAGCGGCTCAAGGAAGAGCACGGCGAACCCTTCCCGCAGGACCCGGACCAGCAGTTGTGGGGAGCAATCGGGGCCGTGTTCAGCTCCTGGATGAACCAGCGCGCCATCACCTATCGGCGCCTGCACCACATCCCCGAGAGCTGGGGCACCGCGGTCAACGTCCAAGCCATGGTTTTCGGCAATATGGGCGAGACTTCTGCAACCGGCGTGGCGTTCACGCGCAATCCCTCGACCGGCGAGAAGCGCCTTTACGGCGAGTTTCTGATCAACGCCCAAGGCGAGGACGTGGTCGCCGGCATCCGTACCCCGCAGGAGATCACGGAAGCGGCGCGCCGCGAGACGGGCTCGGACAAGCCATCGATGGAACGGGCGCTGCCCCAGGCGTTCAAGGAATTGACGCGCATCTACGGCATGCTGGAGCGGCATTACCGCGACATGCAGGACCTCGAATTCACGGTCGAGCAGGGAAAACTTTGGATGTTGCAGACGCGTGCGGGCAAGCGCACGGCGAAAGCAGCACTGAAGATCGCCGTCGACCTGGCGAACGAAGGATTGATTTCACGTAAAGAGGCGATTGCGTGCATCGAGCCGGCGGCGCTCGATCAGCTGTTGCATCCCACGATCGATCCCAAGGCTGAGCGCCAGCTCATTGCAACGGGGCTTCCCGCCTCGCCCGGCGCGGCGTCCGGCGAGATCGTGTTCTCGGCCGACGAGGCGGAGGCGCTCAAGGCCAAGGACAAGCGCGTGATCCTCGTGCGGGTCGAGACCTCGCCCGAAGACATCCATGGCATGCACGCGGCAGAGGGAATTCTGACCACGCGCGGGGGCATGACCTCGCATGCCGCCGTGGTCGCGCGCGGCATGGGCACGCCCTGCGTTTCCGGCGCCGGCGCGCTGCGAATCGACTATGCCGCCGGTACAATGAGCGTCGCTGGGCGCACGTTCAAAGCCGGCGACGTTATCACCATCGATGGCTCGACCGGAGAGGTGCTCGCCGGCCGCGTGCCCATGATCGAGCCGGCGCTCTCCGGCGAGTTCGCAACGATGATGGGCTGGGCCGACGGGGCGCGCAAGCTCGGCGTGCGCGCAAACGCGGATACGCCGAACGATGCCCGCGTCGCGCTGAAATTTGGCGCCGAGGGCATCGGGCTTTGCCGCACCGAGCATATGTTCTTCGATGAGGATCGCATCCGCGCGATGCGCGAGATGATCCTTGCCGATGACGAAAACTCGCGCCGCGCTGCGCTCGCCAAGCTGTTGCCGATGCAGCGCACGGATTTCGTCGAGCTATTCGAGATCATGCAAGGCTTGCCGGTGACGATCAGGTTGCTCGATCCGCCGTTGCACGAGTTCCTGCCGCACGGCGAGAAAGAAATCGCGGAAGTCGCGGCCGCAATGGGAGCCGACGCAAAGAAGCTCGCCGATCGCGCCCGGGAGCTCCACGAGTTCAATCCGATGCTCGGATTTCGCGGCTGCCGCCTGGCGCTCGCCTATCCCGAGATCGCGGAAATGCAGGCGCGCGCGATCTTCGAGGCGGCAGGCGAGGCCGCCAAACGGACCGGCAAACCCGTCGTGCCGGAGATAATGGTCCCGCTCATCGCCACCAAAGCCGAATTGGATCTCGTCAAGGAGCGCATCGACGCCATGGCGGAAGCGGTCGCCCGCGAGCGTGGACGCAAGGTCAATTATCAGGTCGGCACCATGATCGAGCTGCCGCGGGCCTCGTTGCGCGCGGGCGACATCGCCGAGAGCGCCCAGTTCTTTTCCTTCGGCACCAATGACCTCACCCAAACAACCTACGGCATCAGCCGCGACGACGCCGCAAGCTTTCTCGGGACTTACGTGGAGCGCGGCGTTCTTCCCAGCGACCCTTTCATCTCCGTCGACCGCGACGGCGTTGGCGAATTGATGCGTATCGGCGTTGAGCGCGGTCGCAAAAGGCGGCCGAGGCTCAAAGTGGGTATTTGCGGGGAACACGGCGGCGACCCTGCTTCAGTCGCGTTCTGTCACGAGATCGGCCTCGACTATGTCTCGTGCTCGCCTTTCCGCGTGCCGATCGCCCGCCTCGCTGCTGCACAGGCCGCGCTCGGCAAGCGAGCTGGTCACGAGGATGGATAGATCCGCGGCGTCGTCCCCGCGCAATCGGGGACCCATAACCCCAGGCCCGCGTTCATGGGTTCCCGCTTGCGCGGGAACGACAGGAGAAATGCTCGCTTGAATTTTCGCAGACCGTGCCGCCGCGGCGGCTGCGCGGTGCAGTGCTTGCGGCAAGATTGTGGCTATCGGCCGTCTGATTAACAGGATCGCAAGCTTGCTCCGGCAATAAGAAATCCGACGCATTTGCGCCATCACGTCGCCTTGTGCCGGCGAGAGGATGCGCTCGCGTTTTGCAGGGGCGGGGGCAAGCCTGGGATGGTTGCATCGCGCAACAGGCCGGAGGGCGGTCGGCAAACCCCCTTCGGCCTTGGCATCCTGATGTTGCTGCTGCTGACGAGCGAGGTCGGCCACCAGGACCTCGCTGTACCCATTGCGTCCGAGCCGGTCGTAAATCGTTCGCAGAAGGCGGCATTCGCCTCGCCGTTCGGCAGAATCCATGATGTGAAGCTCAGCATGGCGGACGCGAGCGACTCCTCAATACCGCTTCCGCTTGACTATCAACTAGCCAGTTTCGATCCGAATAGCGCGGCAGTCGCAGCCTCGATCCGCCGGCGATTTCTCAGCGAAGACACGTTCTTCACAAGCCCCTATGCCGGCCCCATGGTCGATCGCAGCCGCAAAGGCGACTACGGCGTCGCGCGCGATCGGCTGATCGCGCTCAAGAGTGATCGGCTCAAGCCGGCGCGGCCGATTGATGCCATCCCGCAGGAGGACGGCTCATCGCTCGCGCAGCAGCAAGCCGCAGCGCCGCCCTCGGTCGATGCGCCGCTCGGTGTTGCAGCCGCCACAAACGAGCCCAAGGAGTTGGTCCGGCCGGCCGACGTCAGCGAGGGCGAAGCGGCGTCCGCGAGCGAGCCCGCCAGGGAAGCGGCCCTCGCATCCGTTGCGGGCCTTGCGTTTTCGGCGTCCGATGTCGATCCCTTGCTGGGCCCGGCGCGAGTCTATTTCGGCGTCGATCCAATGGGGCAAAAGCTCGGCACGATGGAGCCCTGGGTGCCGGGGGAAGAACCGCGATTCGATGATGCCGGCATCACCGCCAGCAACAATGCGAACGTCAAGCTCGCGGCAGTGCCGCCTGTGCCGTTTCCCGCGGGCGAGCCGGGAAGCATTTTCGACGCGCCGGTCGAGCGCGCGGATCTGCCGCCGCTGCCCTCGGATCCCAGTATCGTGATGAAGAACGGTATGACCGGCGGGCAGACGGTCGCGGCCAAGGGCGAGGTCACCGGCGAACACCAGCGGCCGATGACGCCGGCCGAGCTGCTCGGCCTCGACGAAAGTACGCGCGCCAAATCGGAGAAATGCCTAGCCGAGGCGATCTATTTCGAAGCGCGCGGCGAAGCCGTGCTCGGGCAGATGGCGGTGGCACAGGTCGTGCTCAACCGCGCCTTCTCCGGCAAATATCCCAACACCGTCTGCGGCGTTGTCTACCAGAACGCGCACCGCCGTCTCCACTGCCAGTTCACATTCGCCTGCGACGGCATTCCCGACATCGTTCGCGAACCGGACATGTGGGAGCGGGCGAAAACCATCGCTGCCGAGATGCTCGACGGCAAGCTGTGGCTGCCGGAGGTCGGTAAGGCGACGCACTACCATGCGTACTGGGTGCGCCCTGGCTGGGTGCGGGAGATGACCAAGATGCACCGGCTCGGCGTGCATACCTTCTACCGGCCACGCGCCTGGGGCGACGGCCTCGAGGCGCCGGAATGGGGCGACGAAGCTTCGACCATCGAATCGGCGCGGCGGCTTGTCGAGGCCGCGAAGAAGCTCTAGCAGCTCTCTCTATCCGTTCGTCGCCGCGAAAGCGGGGACCCAGCCTTTGGCCCTGGATTCCCGCTTTCGCGGGAATGAACGGAGATTTCATGCGCGGTCTGCGTTCACGCGGTTGAGGCGCCACTTCAATGGGGGAATTGCGCTCCATCCTCACATCTCGATATCGAGCGCCACGTCGAGCTGCGGCGCCGAATGGGTGATCCACCCCGAAGAGATGTAGTCGACGCCGGTCTTGGCAATCTCGGCGATGGTGTCGAGCGTAATGCCGCCCGAAGCTTCGAGCGCAAACCGACCGCCGACCATTTCCACCGCCTTGCGCATGGTCGGCGCATCCATATTGTCGAGCAGCACCGCGTCGGCCAATCCGACGTCCAGCACTTCGCGCAGCTGTTCGAGCGTGTCGACTTCGATCTCGATCTTGACGAGATGGCCGGCGGCGGCTTTCGCGCGCTCGAGCACCGCGCGGATGCTGCCGGCGACGGCGATGTGGTTGTCCTTGATCAACATTGCATCGTCAAGCCCGAAGCGGTGGTTGAAACCGCCGCCGCAACGAACGGCGTATTTTTCGAGCGCGCGCAGGCCCGGCCTGGTCTTGCGGGTACAGCAGATGCGTGCGCGCGTGCCGGCGACACGGCGCACGAACTCGTACGTGGCGGTGGCCACTCCCGAAAGGTGTCCCAGCAGATTGAGCGCGGTGCGTTCGCCAGCGAGCATGGCGCGCGCGGGTCCCGCCACCGTCATCAGCTCGGTCTTGGCCGCGACGCTCGCGCCGTCGCGAATGTTGGCCGCGATCTCCATCTCCGGCGCCAGTTTGGCAAAAGCCTCGGCTACGAGCGGCAGGCCCGCGATCACGCCCGCCGCGCGCGCCACGACGAGGGCGCGGGCCGATGTGTCTTCGGGGATGGTGGCGATTGCGGTTACGTCGCCGGCGCGGCCGAGATCCTCAGCCAGCGCGCGCGTGACGGCAGCATCGATCTCGAGCGGAGACAGGAAGGCATGCGGGCAGAGGAGCGAGCGCGTCATGGCTAGTGCTGATCCGCAACGGATTATGGCCGCCGCCCGCTGCGATAACGGGTGAACATCGGCCTTTGGAATAACCGCCTTGGTGCCAAGACTTACATAAAGGCCGCACCCCTTAATACCGGCACCGGCCGATTTCCAGGCCGAAGCGGCCCGTCTGCCATGCGCAGGATGCTGTTGGAGATGGCCGTGCGACCTCGTAAAAGCCTCGCGAGGAGAATTCGGTAAGGACGGATTCGGGGCACATGGCCATTTCATTGCCTTCTGGCTCGAGAGTCTCGATCGGCTGGCGCACGCCGCTCGTCATCGTGTTGTGCGGCTGTCTGATCTCCATGATCAGCTTTGGGCCGCGCGCCACGCTCGGCTTCTTTCTCACGCCGATGTCGCAGGTGAACGGTTGGGGCCGCGACGTATTTGGCCTCGCGCTTGCGATCCAGAACATCCTCTGGGGTCTTGGCCAACCGTTTGCCGGTGCGATCGCCGATCGGTTCGGCACCGCGCGCGTGCTGTGCGCCGGCGGCGCGTTGTACGCAATCGGCCTCATCCTGATGGCCTATTCGACCTCGCCCGGGATGCTCGACCTCACCGCCGGCGTTTTTATCGGCTTCGGACTCTCCGGCTGTTCCTTCTCCGTCGTGCTCGCGGCGTTCGGCAAGCTGTTGCCCGAGAGCTGGCGTTTGGTTGCGTTCGGCGCGGGCGCCGCCGCCGGTTCGTTCGGGCAGTTCCTCTATTCTCCGGTCGCGGTCTCGATGATGGACGCTTTTGGCTGGCAGACCACGCTGGTCGCCTTCGGCGTGGGCATGTTGCTGGTGCTGCCGCTCTCGCTTGCGCTCACGACGGCGCCGGCGGAGACGGGCGCGTCGGGGGGGCCTGCGTCACAATCGCTCCGCCAGGCGCTTTCGGAGGCGGTGGGTAACCGGTCCTATGTGCTTCTGGTGCTCGGCTTCTTCACCTGTGGCTTCCAACTCGCGTTCATCACCGTTCACATGCCGGCGTATCTCATCGATCGCGGCCTCTCGGCGCAAGTCGGCGGTTGGACCATCGCGGCGATCGGGCTCTTCAACATCGTCGGCTCGATGGCCTCGGGCTGGCTCGGCACCCTCATGCCCAAGCGCTATCTCCTGTCCCTCATTTATTTCGCGCGTGCCGCCGCGGTCCTCGTTTTCATCATTTTTCCGGTCACGCCATTCTCGTCGATCCTCTTCGGCTCGGTCATGGGCCTGCTCTGGCTCTCCACGGTCCCGCCCACCAATGGGATCATTGCGCTAATATTTGGCACGCGCTGGCTCGCGACGCTCGCCGGGTTGGCGTTTTTCAGTCACCAGGTCGGCGGCTTTCTCGGGGTCTGGCTCGGCGGCGTCGCATTCGTGCGCACGGGTTCCTATGACGTCGTCTGGTGGCTCTCGATCCTGTTCGGCGTACTGTCCGCGGTGATCAACCTGCCGATCGTGGAAAAACCCGTCGTGCGTGTAGCCCCCGCCCCGGCCTGACCACGGATGGGACAAGGGACGCCAGCCGTGACTTGAGCTATTTTGCCGGCGCTCATCCGAATGCCGGCCGGCTAGCCATGGCGACTTTCAAGGCGATCGTGATCGAAAAAACGGAGACCGGCTCGAAGGCCGCGCTCGCCGATTTCGATGAGCGTAACCTCATGGAGGGCGACGTCACGGTCCGCGTCGAATGGTCGACGCTCAACTACAAGGACGGCCTCGCCATCTGCGGTAAGGCGCCTGTCGTGCGGCGATTCCCAATGATCCCCGGCATCGACCTTGCGGGCACGGTCGAGACCTCGAGCCATCCCGAATGGAAAACGGGCGATAAGGTGATCCTCAACGGCTGGGGCCTGGGCGAGACGCATCTCGGCGCTTACGGCGAGAAGGCGCGTGTGAAGGGAAATTGGCTCGTGCAACTTCCCTCCCGCATGAGCGCGCACGACGCCATGGCGATCGGCACCGCAGGCTATACCGCCATGCTTTCGGTGATGGCGCTCGAGAGCCGCGGCCTTTCTCCCATGAGCGGGCCGGTGGTGGTGACGGGCGCGGCGGGCGGCGTCGGCTCGGTCGCCGTTGCAGTTCTCAGCCACCGTGGCTTTCAGGTCGCGGCGTCGACTGGGCGGCCGCAGGAGGCCGATTACTTGAAAGGATTGGGCGCCAGCGAGATCATCGAACGCAAAGAACTCGCGGAACCCGCAAAACCGCTGGGAAAAGAGCGCTGGGCAGGCGGCATCGACACGGTCGGCTCGACCACGCTCGCCAATGTGCTCTCCATGACGCGCTATGGCGGGGCGGTTGCGGCTTGTGGATTGGCGGGCGGCATGGATTTGCCGACTTCGGTCGCACCGTTTATCCTGCGCGGTGTTTCGCTGCTCGGCATCGATTCCGTCATGCGGCCGATTGCCGATCGGCGAACCGCGTGGCGGCGTCTGGAAAGCGAGCTTGATCGGGGAAAGCTCGCGGCGATGACGAGCGAGATTGGGCTTGCCGAAGTGATCGAAGCGGCCCGAGACATCGTCGAAGGACGCGTTCGCGGTCGCATCGTGGTTAAGATCGGGTAACCATGTTGAGGATTTGTTGACCAACATCGGGCAAAGTCGCGCCTGATTCGTATGGTTAACGGGCGGTTACGGTCGCTGCGGCGGCGGTAATGGGAGAGGGGAGCAGCTAATGATTGCGCGGGTCGCGATCGTGGTCGTGAGCTTGCTCGCGGCCGTCTCGGCGCGGGCGGAAGTTTTGAGCCCGGAGGCGGCGCGGCGGTTCGTGGCCGGCAAGTTTTTCGCCTTCAATTGTTTCGATGGCTCGCGCGGCGCCGGGCGCATTTACGGCGACGGTTCGGTCATCGGCACCATTCAGTTCCGCGGCGCGGGACCCGTGCGCACGGTCTGGCTGCCGGCGGGCACGCTGCGGGACCGCGGCGGGGCGGTGTGCGCGTCGCTGCAGGGAATGCCGTTCGAGCCATGCTTTCGCGTCGAGAAGCTCGACGAGCGCAGCTTCCGCGGCTCCTGGATGGGCTTTGCCTATTGCGACTTCACCCGCCGCATGAACGTCGCCGGCATGAGCTCGCGCCGGCACCCGCACGCGCCGTTGTCGCTCGAGGCGGCGGAGGCGGGCGCGAACTGACGCGAGCGAGCGCGTTGCGTTGCGCTTGAAGATCCCGTTCCTCCCCGCGAAAGCGGGGACCCAGGGCCACAGCCCGGCTTCAGCAAACAACTTCTGGATTCCCGCTTGCGCGGGAATGAACGGAGATTGTGGATCGTCTCGAAGGGGGGCCGCGTTAGCGCGGAGCAGAATAGTAGTAGACGTCCTGTATTGACGTCGGTCGGATCACGATCGTGCGGCGCGTCCCGTCGCCGGCATAGGAACTCACGGGAATGTCGCGCAGATTGTCTTGGAATTTGCGCACCGCGTTCAGCGCCTCGTCGGTCTGTTTCGCACCACGATCCTCGTGCGCTGTTTTCTTCGGAGCGGGCGCCGGCGTCTGCGGCTAGGCCGCGGGCTTCGCGACGCGTCGCTTATCGTGCAACGGCGGCGTGGCTGGGGCCGCGTGGCGAGAAGGCATCGTGTGGAACAACGCCGCTGTGGCGGGACTATGTCCGTCTCACTTCGAGCGACGGCAAGAGGACTACTCCAATTCGAGCCGGAACGGGTCGGCCTCGTAGGCCATCGTGCCGCGTCCGATCGCGTCTATGGCTGCGACCATGCGGCCCTCGCGACACAGCATGCGGTCGGCGAGTGCCACGAAGCGGCTATTTGGCGTCGCCGTTGCCGAGGCGCGGCGCAGCTGGCGCGCGATCGCCAATTCATCCCGGCGCGGGTTGAGCGCGCAGGCCGCGACATAAGCGCCCGCCGTGGAGCGGCTGATACCGGCATAGCAATGCACCACCAGCGGCTTGGCGCGATCCCAACCGCACACGAAGGCGATCAGCGCGCTGACATGATCGTCGCAGGGCAGCGTGTAGCCGTCCATCGGCACGGTGATGTCGTCCATGCTCAGGATGAGGTGGTTCGCCGGTACGACGCTGCTCGGCCGCTCGATCCGGTCGGTGTCCTTGAGGAGGGTGACGATATGGCGCGCGCCGGTTGTTTCGACCGTTTCGTGCAGGCGCGCGAGCGAACAGACGTGAATCATTTGTTCCGAAGCAGTTTCTTCTATTTTCGAAGCAGTTTGTTGGCCTCTCTTATATGGCGATGGATTTTGACATCAAGCCGTCGATTTTGCGGGCGGAACCGCAGAGTTTGCTGCGGCCGATCACTTTTCTCCGTTCATTCTCGCGGAAGCGGGAGTCCAGGGCCACAGCCCGCAGCCCCTGGGTCCCCGCTTTCGCGGGGACGAACCGGTTGGGTCATCCTCTTGCAACCTTCGCAAACCGTTCGAGATAGCGCCGCTCGGCCATCTCCGCCGGCCACGGCACCAGATAATCGCGCTCGATGGCGGCGGAGAATTTCGGCGGCGCGCCGAAGAAGCGCCGCGCTTCGCTTGCAGAAAATCCCGCAAGCCGCGTCGCCTCGAGATAGGCGGCGGCGCGGTCGGACGCCTTGATCAACGCCACAGCGTCCGAGGGCAGCCCGGTGGGAAGCCCGAAACGCAGATGGATCGCCGCGAGAAGACGCCCCTCCACCGCTTTGTAGGCGTCGCCGATGACCGCCTTGAATGGCGAGATCATGTCGCCGATCACGTATTCCGGGGCATCGTGCAGCAGAATGCCAAGGCGGGTTGCGCGGTCGAGGCGCGCGCGCGAGCGCGCGATGGCTTCGACCAGCAGCGAATGCTGGGCGACGGAAAAAATGTGCGCGCCCTCGGTCTGCCCGTTCCAGCGGGCGACGCGCGCGAGCCCGTGCGCGATGTCGGCGATCTCCACGTCGAGCGGGGAGGGATCGAGCAGATCGAGCCTGCGGCCGGACAGCATGCGCTGCCAGGGGCGGAATGCCTCGGCGGCTGGCGAGCGTCGCGGCTTTGCCGGCATCGCTCAGCGGCCCGCGAGCGCGGCTAAGGGCGCGTGTCGATGGCAGCTCACCACGTGGTCGTTGACCATCCCCGTCGCCTGCATGAAGGCATAGACGATGCTCGGTCCGACGAACCTGAAGCCGCGCCGGGCAAGCTCCTTGGACATCGCGCGCGAGATGGGCGTTTCCGCCGGCACCTGCGAGGTGGAGCGGAAGCGATTTATTTTGGGCTTGCCGCCCACGAAATCCCAGAGCAGTCGCGAGAAGCCGGGACCCTTTTCCATGGCATCGAGATAGGCACGCGCGGAGAGGACCGCGCCCTCGATCTTCATGCGGTTGCGCACGATGCCCGCATCCTGCATCAGCTTCTCGATCTTCTTCGGCGTGTAGCGCGCGATCTTCTCGGGCTCGAAGCCGTCGAAGGCGCGGCGGAAATTCTCGCGCTTGCGCAGGATGGTGATCCAGGACAATCCGGCCTGGAAGCCGTCGAGGATGAGCTTCTCATAGAGCGCGCGGTCATCGTATTCGGGCACGCCCCATTCCTCGTCGTGATAGGCGACGTAGAGCGGGTCCTGCTTGGGCCAGGGGCAGCGTTTGAGTCCATCCGGATGGAGGAGGGGAGGGCTCATTCCGCGGCCTTCGCCTCGCCGGGCCATGCAAATTGCGCCCAGGCTGGTTTGACCAGCCGCAATTCGACGCCTCCAGCGACGAGCCGCTCTCCCGCTGCCAGCGCCTCCGCGGCGCGGTCGAGACGAAGCAGCGCCAGGCCGCGCCCTTGCGCGCTCGAGCCGAGCGTCCCGACAGTCCTCTCGCCCGCGCTCACTGGCATGCCCGCCTCCGGCGCAAAGCCGTCGAAGGCCACGGGGACGACGCGCGTGCGCGCCGTGCCGCGGTGCTCGATGCGTGAAGCCACCTCTTGTCCGACGAAACAGCCCTTATCGAAATCGATGCCGCCGAACTGGTCCATGTCGGCCTCGTGCGGAAACGCATCGCCGTAGATGAAGTCGAGGCCGCCGCGCGGCACACCGAGCGCGATGCGATGCGCTTCGTAGACCGAGGCCTCGACGAGCTCAGCGCCGAGCTCCGCGGCAGCTTCGCCCGCCAGGTGGGGCGGCAACATGCAGCGCAGGCCGAGCACGGCAAGGCGCGGATCGCGGTAACACAAGCCATATTCCGTCACCGCGCTGCCATCCCAGACCGCGAGGACGCTGAGCGTCTCGGATAAATCCTCGACGATAACCCTGGCGCGCAGCTTGTAGAAATTGAGCCGCTGCAACAGCGTCAGCGCGAGCGCGCGCGGGCAGTCGAGGAAGAAGCCGCCGCCATCGGCGTGCGGGGCTTCCACCAAGATGAAATCGACAATGACCTTGCCCTGCGGCGTGAGCAGGGCGGCGAAGCTGGCGGCCTCCGGCGTCATCTTGGCGATGTCGCTGGTCACGAGCCCGTTGAGGAATTTTCGCGCGTCGTCGCCATCAACTTTGACGACGCCGCGGTCGGGAAGCAGCGCGGCTTGCATGATGCGCAATCGTACTGGTGTCGCGGCTAAACGTAAGCGGCTGGCCGCGCGCTCACAAGGTGCTCTGTTGGCGGGTCTCGGCCCTCATACTGAGGAGCATCGCAGCGCCGGGGAGGCACAAACCGTTCCGTGGATTAGAACCGCGCTGCGATGCGTCTCGAAGCATGAGGGCTCGTCCTCATCCTTCGAGACGCGCGCACACCCACTTGCGTTTGCGGCACCGCTTCGGCATCGCGCTCCTCAGGATGAGGACGGGCGCGTCTCAATCCCCGGTGACAAAGAATTGCCAGGTGCCGTCGGGCGAGATTCCGAGCCGGTAGAAGGCGTAGGCGCCGAGCTTCATCATGTCCTTGTAGTCGGCGCCGGTGACGAGGCGGAACAGCTCGACCTTCTGCTGCGGCGTGAGCGCGGTCAGCGACATGCGGACGAAATAGGGCCACACATACATCCCTTGCGGCGTGCCTTGATCGACGTGCACGAAGGGCGCTTCGAGGATCATGGTCAGGATCGAAAGCACCTCGACGCCGTCCGAATCGGGATAGTTCGCCTTCCAAAAAGCGATCGGGTCCTTGTCGTCGGTGAACGAGAAGACTGGCATGGAATCGGTCATCAGCCCGACGAGCTGCTTCAGGTCCCCGCTGCGCGCGGCGGCGAGCAACTTTTCGCGCGTGCGCGCCACCGGCGCCGGCAAGCGAGAGAGATCGGTAAGAATCTCGGCAGCCGCGGACGGCGCCGCGATGTGACCCTTGCCCTTATCGGCAGCGGATGGGTTTTGCGCTGGCTCGGCCGGCGGCTCGGATATCTCCGGCGGCTTGGCGCCCTCGGCGCGAAGGCCCTTCGGGGCAAGCGCGCCAGCGCTCGCGACGAGCGCCAAAAACATCAAGAGGCGAAAGCCAATGCGCAGCGGCATGGTCGAGCCCCGATCGATGCGCGCAGTCTACCAGAAGCACGAAATCGATGGCGAGGTTCCCCGTTACGGTAGGTTCCAAAACGCCATCGCAGACGCGCGTACCGCCGCGCGCCGCGACGCGGCTACTGCTTGGTCATGGCGAGGGAAAATTCGCCGTTGCGGATGCGCACCGCAAGGCCCTCGGCAAATCGCGCCGCCGGCTCTTCGCCGTAGGTCGACACGAATTCGGCGAAGGCGGCGAACAAGCAGGCCTGCGCCAGACAATCGCCGTCGATCCCCTCGACGCGCGCTTCGGTCCAGGCTGCGTTGAGATAGCCCAGCGCAGCCCGCTTCTGCTCATGGTCCGGGACCGGGACCTCGGTCACTCGCGCTGTCATCCCATGTCGCTCGGCGGGAGGTTACGCGCGCAGGTTAGCATGCGAGCAAACTTCGCCTAGGCGGAACTCGGGGAACGGTTAATGCGCCATGTGCAGCCGTCGCATAAGGGGGGCCCACCCCTTTCCGTTCATTCCCGCGAAAGCGGGAATCCAGGTGCCAGAGTCTGCGGCCCTGGGTCCCCGCTTTCGCGGGGACGAACGGAGAAGATGTGTGGGCACGAAGACAGGTCAGTTCGCGTAGCGGGCGGTCATCTCGCGGGCGATCTTCGAGCCTTCCTCGAGGTAGCGGCGAATGACGAGCTCCGCCGCCGGGGTGCAGGTGCGGTAGCTCTGCTGGTAGCCGCGGTAACCGCGATTGAAGCTCGCGATCATGCGCAGCCGCCGGTCCCCGCTCGGGGTTTCGGCATCGACGAGCGCCTGCATCTCGTTGCGCCATTTCTGGCCTTCGTTGGCGCCGCAGACATTGCGCAGGTAGTGCAAGGCGCCGAGGATTTCGGCGAGCCGCTGGAGGCTCCCATCGAAGGGGGCGGCGGCTTGCGCCCGCGCGGGCGGCGGTGGAACAATCATAGCGGCCGCGAGTGCGGCAACCATCAAGATATATCGCAGGAAAGCCATTTGTGCGCGTGAAGGGCGTCTGAGTGCGATCTCGGCGCATTGTCGCGGCCCAACGCGACCGAAACAAGGCGCCTCGATCCGCCCGTCCGCCCTCCATCTCCGCCCTCATCCTGAGGAGCGCCCGCAGGGCGCGTCTCGAAGGATGGGGCGGGCACCCATGCCCCTCATGCTTCGAGACGCGGCGCTCACGCGCCGCTCCTCAGCATGAGGGGCAGCCCTGGATTCCCGCTGGAGTTTATCCCCGCGAAAGCGGGGACGGGAATGAACGGAGATGGCGGCTTGCTCTGTATTCATCCACTCGAATGCGCCGCCAATCGCTGGAAAGCCTCCGCTACGATCTCGGCGAGCCCCGACGTCGTCTGAAGCTTCGCGAGCTCGGCCGGGTCGATCCAGCGCGCTTCGTCGAGCTCCTCGTTGAGCACCACCTCGCCCGCGCGCCAGCGGGCGGCAAAGCACAGTATGATGAAATGCCGCTCGACCCGGGTGTCCGCGTCGCGCACGATGGCTTCGCAAAAGCCGGCGAGCGCGACCGGCTCGATCGTCATCCCGGTCTCCTCGCGCACCTCGCGCATCACCGTTTCCTCGAGCGTCTCGCCCACCTCGACCACGCCTCCGGGCAGGCTGTAGAGGCCGTGCGCCGGCGCGCGTGCGCGGCGCACCACGAGGATCCTGCCGTCGCGCACGATGGCGGCGCTCACGGCGAGGTAGGGACGCTCGGGATAGGTGCGTGCGTCCGGCACGGGAATGCTCCATGGGGGCAGGGTTAACTTACCGCAAGCGAGGCGGGACGAGGGAAGAGCCCGCCGCTACAGCACCTTGCCGGGGTTGAGGATGTTTTTGGGATCAAGCGCTCGCTTGAGCGTGCGCATGAGATCGTAGGCGACCGGGTCCTTCACCTTGGGCAGAAGATCGCGCTTCATCACGCCGATGCCGTGCTCGGCCGAGATCGAGCCGCCATGTTGCGTCACCACGGCGAACACCGCGGCGTTAACCTCGCTCCAATGGGCGAGGAACTCGGCCTTATCCGCGCCGACGGGTTGCGCCACGTTGTAGTGGATGTTGCCATCGCCGAGATGCCCGAAGGGGAGTGGCCGGGCGGCGGGGATGAGCTTGGCGACCGCGGCATTCGCCTCTGCGATGAAGGCGGGCACGGCGGCGACCGGCACCGACACGTCATGCTTGATCGAGCCGCCTTCGTGGCGCTGCACCTCGCCGAACATTTCGCGGATGCGCCAGAACATTGTTGTCTGATCGATGCTCTCGGCGATGGTGGCGTCTTCGACGAGTCCCCGCTCCAGTCCTTCCGCGAGAATTTCTTCCAGCACCGCGCGCAAGCCGGAGCGCGCCTGCGAGGAGAGCTCGAGGAGCACGTACCACGGGTGCGGTTGCGGCAGCGGATCGCGGCAGCCCGAGCCGTGGCGCAGCACCAGCTCGACGCCGAGCCGCAGCATCAGCTCGAAGCTGGTCACATTCCCGGTGGCGCGCTCGTCGGCGAGGCCGAGGAGGTCGAGTGCGGCTTGCGCCGAAGGCACGCCGGCAAACGCCGTCTCCACCGAACGCGGGCGCGGCACGAGGCGGAGCACCGCGGCGGTGATGACGCCGAGCGTGCCTTCGGCGCCGATGAACAGGTCCTTGAGGTCGTAGCCGGTATTGTCCTTCTTGAGCTTGTTGAGCGCATTGAGCACGCGCCCGTCGGGCAGCACCGCCTCGATACCGAGCGCGTGCGAGCGTGCGATGCCGTGCGCCAGCGCGGCGGTGCCGCCGGCATTGGTGGAGAGGTTGCCGCCGATGGTGCAGCTGCCTTCCGAGGGCAGGAGTTGCGGGTAGAGCCGGTCGACCGCGGCGGCCGCCTCGCGCGCCTTGAGCAGGGTCACGCCGGCCTCGCAGGTCATGGTGTTGGAGACCGGGTCGACCTCGCGCACGCGGTCGAGCCGGTTGAGCGCCACCACAATCTCGCCGTGCTGCGGGATCTGGCCGCCGACGAGGCCGGTATTGCCGCCTTGCGGCACGATCGCGGTCACGCTCGCGCTCGCGAGCTTGAGGATTGCAGAAACTTCCGCGACCGAGCCCGGGCGCAGCACCACAGAACTTCTTCCACGAAACATGTCGCGGGGCTCGGTGAGGTAGGGCGCCTGCGCGTCACGATCGGTGATGGCATTTTTCTCGCCGACGATTGCGACGAAGCGCGCCAACAGATCGGCGCTGAGCATTTTTGCGGGCGTCTCTGCAATATTCATCACGCGGACCCCGGTCACGGCGTTGTGGGACGCGACTATAGAGGATCTCCATCGCGCTTGATGCACAATCATGCCGCGCTCGGCGCATTCCCTCCCCCGCTTGCGGCCGAACTCGGGTTTACCTAACTGGCCGAAGTCGGATAGATCCGACTTCGGCTGGAGGGATAGGGAGGGGGCACGCATCAAGATTCGCGCGGTTCACCCCCTCCCCAACCCTCCCCCGCAAGCGGGGGAGGGTGCAGACCGAGTTCGCCGCTCGCGCGAATCCACCTCGCCTGATTACGCGTGGCACGGCTCTATAAGCGAGGCGCCCCCTCACCCCCGCGGCGCGGCAGCCCGCTCGAGCCGATCGTTGATCGCCTCGCCCAGCCCGGTGCGCGGCACCGGCATCACCGCGATGGTGCGAGCGCCCGACGCATCGAGCGTGCGCAGGTGGGAAAAAAGATTGGCGGCGGCCTCGAGGAGATCGCCGCGCGGGGAAAGGTTGAGTACCGCTGCCGCGCGCGCGGCGCCTTCTGCCGGCAGCGGCCCGAACGCGAGCAGCGCCTCGCCCGGCTCGACGCGCCTCGCATCGAGCCGCAGCCGCGCCCGCGGCGCGTAATGGGAGGCAAGCGCGCCGGGCGTCATCGGCAGCTCGTCGCTATCCGCCCGCGGCGCCGCACGCGGTTCCTCCGCCAGCCGCACCAAACGTTCGATGTCCGCGCGCTCCAGCGCGCCGGGCCGCAGCAGCACCGGCCGCTCGAGGCAGGCGATGATCGTCGATTCGACTCCCATCGGCGTTCCCCCGCCGTCGACGATCAGCTCGATGCGTCCGCGCAGGTCGGCGAGCACGTGTTGCGCGGTCGTGGGCGACACGTGGCCGGAGCGGTTGGCGGAGGGCGCCACCACGGGCCGGCCGAAGGCGACGAGAATGGCGCGCGCGATGGAATGGCTGGGCACGCGCACGGCAATGGTATCGAGGCCGGCGGTCGCGAGTTCGGCGACCGGGCAATGCGCAAGGCGCGGCAGCACCAAGGTCAGCGGCCCCGGCCAGAACGCGGCCACGAGTTTTTCCGCGGCATCGTCGAAGCGCGCCAGCGCGCGCGCCGCGGCGATGTCGGCGACATGCGCGATGAGCGGATTGAAGGCGGGGCGGCCCTTGGCGTCATAGAGGCGCGCCACCGCCGCGCCGCTGGTGGCATCGGCGCCGAGCCCGTAGACGGTCTCGGTTGGGAAGGCGACGAGCCCGCCCGCGGCAAGTATGCGCGCTGCCTGCTGCGCGACGGTGCCGACAGCCGCGCCGGCTTTCGCCTCCAACACTTGCGTCGCCGGCTGCGCGGTCATTCTGTTCCCATGCTTGCGGCCGTTCGCGGGGGCGGGTTATAAGTCGCCCCTTCAGGCGGAGTGTAGCGCAGTCTGGTAGCGCACCTCGTTCGGGACGAGGGGGTCGCAGGTTCAAATCCTGCCACTCCGACCAAGCTTTCCCAACAAAATCAAACTTTTCGGAAACGGGCGGTCGCAGCAGTGTCGCGATCGGGACAGTTATCGGGACAGAAATGCTTTCGAAGACTGGGCGCACTTCACCCTAGTCCGAAGCTTGACCACGATTGAACTCGCCAGCGGCCTCGTGCAGGGCGGGCCTATTCCCGTCGCTAGCTCTTCGCGAACGCCGCCATCGCGGCCTCGCGCGTTGCCTCATAGCCGTGCGTCGGAGTGTCAAAAGTGCGCTAACTGCGCACTGAGCTTTCGGTGAAGCGTCAAAACCGAAGCAGAACAGGTGGCCCGGTTTAAGTGGAGGATCAGCGCGCCTCGAGACCTTGATCGGCACCGGTCCGTTCCTA
>DATFQX010000290.1:0-2463 GCA_035263865.1 Xanthobacteraceae bacterium | reverse complement strand
CCCCGAGCTAGCACGCCTTGCAGCATGGTCTTGAGCTGATAGAAGGCGGTACGGTCCACAGATTTGATCGTCACCGACGATTTGGGATCGTGGTGATAAACGACCGCGCCGTTGCGCTCGATACCTTCCACGACATGGGGCGCTGGTCTCAGCCCCTCATTTGCGATCGAGGCGTAGAACGCGGCGAGATCGATCGGACGCAGCGGTTGAGCGCCGAGCACAAACGGATAATAGCGCAAGCATTCGCGATAAATCTGCGCCTCCACGGCAAGGTCACAAAGGCGGTTGAGACTGGCCTCGGATTTGCTTTCTATGCCGCCGTTGAGCAGATGGACGGTTGCCAGATTGCGCGAGTTCTCCAGCGCGGAACGCAAGGTGAGAATGCCCCTGGAACCGCCGTCGTAGTTCTTCGGCGTCCAGTAGTCGCGGTCCCGGCCACGCCCGCCGCCGATAGGCGGCAGCGTGATGGGCTCGTCGCTGATCAGCGTATTGGGCTGCAGACCTTTGCCAAGCGCCGCGAGGTAGCTCAGCGGCTTGATGGCGGAGCCCGGCTGGCGCACGGCTTGAGTTGCACGATTGAGCTGGCTCAGCGGATAGGAGAAGCCGCCGGTCATGGCGAGGACGCGGCCCGTCTTATTCTCCAGAACGACCACTGATCCTTGCACCACCGGCCGCACGCGCAGCTCGGCACGTGCGGCAGCCTTGCCCCCGCCGTCTCTCACGCGCGTCAGGACGACATCGTAGACCGTGAGCTTACGCTGCGCGGCAGCATTGTCGATTGCGAGTGGCAGAATTCGCCCGTCGGCGAGCCCAACCCGCCACGTCTGGCCTTTCGTGGCGGTCGGTTTCTCCAGCACGACGCCGGGCGTCCAGTGCACGTCATAAAGTGGCAGCCGCGCAGTCGCGAGCGCCCGCTGCCAAGCCGGCCGTTTGTCGCCCGACCTATTCTCGGCTTCGATGCGTTTCATGCTCTGAGATAAATTGGCCTCAGCGCCGCGGAACTGAACGCGCCCGGTGCTGCGCTCGTAGCGCGACAGCCCCTCTTGAAGCGCCTCTTCCACCGCCCGCTGCAATGGCGGGCTGATCGTCGTGCGCACTGTGTAGGAGTTGGCGGTGATCGCCTCAATACCTGCAATCGACTTGGCTTCCCGGGCGACCTGATCGACGAAGTGGAAGCCGATGTCCCGGCGCGGCCGTTCATAGGACACCAGCGCCGGCAGTGGCGGCAATTCCCGCCCAGGCGGCTCGGCGGCGAGCACTCCGTCCTCCCGCAGGCGACTGAGAACGTAGGCAAGCCGCTCCTGCGCACGCCCCGGATGCCGGTCGGGATTGAAGTAGTTGGGCCCCTTGGTCATGCCCGCAAGAAGCGCGCTTTCCTCGAGCGTGAGCTCCTTCGCGGATTTACCAAAATAGCTGCGGGCAGCGAGCTCGATGCCCCAGGAGCCGCGACCAAGATAGACGGAATTGAGGTAGAGCTCGAGAATCTCAGCCTTGCTCAGCGTCTGCTCGACCCGCGACGCCACGATCATCTCGCGGATCTTGCGTTCATAGGTCAAGTCATCGCCCACCAGGAAGTTCTTGACGATCTGTTGGGTGATGGTTGAACCGCCTTGCGGGCGTCTCGACGAGGCGAGATTGCTGATGAATGCCCGGATCAGGCCGCGCTCGTCGATTCCCCTATGCTGATAAAAACGCTTGTCCTCGGCGGCGATGAATGCCTTCTGCACGTGCTCCGGGAGGTCAGCGAGCACCACCCATACCCGTCGCTGGTTCTCCTCGAACACCTCGGCAAAGCGGTCTCCCTTGCGGTCGAGCACGACACTCGTGCCCGGAAGCTTCATGCCTTTGAGCTTAGTGTGGTCAGGCAGATCGGCGGCCGCCTTGTTGTAGAAATCGATAACCTCGCCGAGGTCAACCGTTAGCACGACGACCTTCTCATTCTTGCAGAACTCCCGGTACGCCATTTGCAGATCGGCAAAATTAATCCCGCGGAACACCTTATTGTCGCCGACCGCCTGTGGATCGTCCAAGGCGGTTGCAATCAGATCCTCAAGGTTGATGTCTTCGATGTCGAAGGCCTTGCGCATGTGCGTGCAGCCCGCGTGCAATAGCTGCGCGACCTGCTCTTGATCTCGCACGCGGTCAAAGCGCGTCTTCACCGCATCTGGTGTACTCGCGACCTGACTGAACGCGAGAGCTGTGGCAAAGATCTTGACGAGGATCGTTTCCATCACTTGAGCGCATCGGCGCTACCCGCCTCTGCCCTCCGTGGCTGGCGGTGGCTGCTTCTGCTGCGGCAAGCGGCGTTCGGTGGTAATCGCATCGCAGATCGATCGAAAAACCCGTCGCTCAATAGGGTTCAGGCTTTGTCGCCTACGAGCCGCAGTCGCAAGAAGCAGGAGCGTAGCGGAAGCGGCCGCCAGTGCGCGTGGCTGATGCACGATGCCCCCCGTCGATGCCTCT
>DATFQX010000289.1:0-25829 GCA_035263865.1 Xanthobacteraceae bacterium | reverse complement strand
GCCGCCTTCACTTCTTCATGCCGCTGCGGCGGCGCTTTCGACCTCGAAAGGGCGGCCATACTTCGCAACCGTGTGCGGATCGATCCCAAGCTGCTTGCCGACGGCGTAGGCGCTTAGTCCGGCCGCCAAATGCTTGGCGATCTTATGCTGCAAAGCGGGATCAAGCGGCGGGCGGCCGATATGCTTACCTTGCGCTTTGGCACGCGCCATTCCCCCAGCCCACGATTAAGAAGCTCGATCCCGGCCTTAAGACGATGCGCCGTGCCCTCTTCTTCCGAGCGCAATACCTTGAGTAGATAGTCTATGACCTCGCTCGCATGGCTGGCCGCTTCAAGCCGGGCCGCACTTTGTTGTTGGGCCAATTCTCTTGAACGGCCGCCAGGATTCCCAGAAACGCCGGGTAGCCAGTTAGGATTGCCCGCCTTGCCCATTTTCGTTCCGCAATTTGCTCTCAAATTGAGCTCGCCGCTGGCGCAATGAGTATCGCGAAATGTGGCGCGCGCCCTCGGGCGCGCCGAGTGCTGGCATTGAATACACGAATGTCGCGCCCGAGCGCGGAAACCGCACGAGCGCGGCACCGAACCCTGGGTGCGGGAAGCGCCGAAACTTCTCTTTGACTTTCAAAGGGGTTTTTTCGCCCGCACCTTTCGCTAAGTCATTGTCCGACTGACGCCGCGGCATCCGTAACCGGAGGGCTAAATGCTTGACGACGCTTATGAAATCCGGCCTATCCGTTTCGAGGAACGCGCCGAGTGGGAACCGCTGTGGATAGCCTATCAGGCCTTTTACAAGGTCGTGATCTCGGACGAGACCACGACCGCAACCTGGGCACGGCTGCACGATCCGGATGAGCCGATGGGCATTCTCGGCGCGTATGTCGACGCGCGCCTATGCGGGATCGCTCACTACCTCTTTCACCGGTCGTGCTGGACCGTTGGCGACTACTGTTACCTTCAAGACCTGTTCGTCGCGGAAAACGCACGCCATCTCGGCCTCGGGCGCGCCCTGATCGCGGCGGTGGAAGAGCGGGCGCGTCGGGCGGGCGCTAGCCGGCTCTATTGGCTCACCCACGAGAGCAATGCGAGTGCGCGAGCACTTTACGACAAGCTGGCGGAGCGCTCTGGGTTCATCCAATATCGCAAACTTTTTTGATGCGATTCGCGAGGTAGAAGATGACACTCGCGGTGACGGCGCCGATCGTCTCTAAACGGCGCCTCTTTCTTGGGGTCGAGCGCTCGGTTTGCGGACGCGCCTGGCGCGACCGGCTCGACGAGCGCGGTGCGGGGCGGGCGCTTGCGATCGCGCAGCGCCATGACAATGTGCCGGAGCTGCTGGCGCGCATTCTTGCCGGCCGCGGCGTCGAGGTAGACGAGGTCACAAGCTTCCTTGATCCGACTGTGCGGGCACTGATGCCGGACCCGCACACGCTCGCCGACATGCGTGCCTCCGCGGTGCGGTTGGCGGACGCGATCGTGCGCGGAGAAACGGTGGCAATCTTGGGCGACTATGACGTCGATGGGGCGACCTCGGCGGCGGTGTTCGGACGATACCTGCGTCACTGCGGCCTGCGTCCCCTCATCCACATTCCGGATCGCCTATTCGAAGGTTATGGCCCGAACGCCGAGGCGGTTCGCGCCCTCGCCACGCAAGGTGCGAGCCTGCTCCTCACCGTCGACTGCGGTACCACGAGCCACGAGCCGCTCCTGGAAGCGCGTAGTCTCGGTCTCGAGGTGATCGTGATCGATCATCACCTGGCCGACGAACGGCTGCCTGCCGCGCTCGCGGTGGTCAATCCCAACCGGCTCGATGATCTCTCGGCGCTCGGCCACCTCGCGGCCGTTGGCCTGACGTTCATGACCGTAGTTGCGGTCAACCGTGAACTTCGCACGCGTGGATTTTGGATGTCGACGCGGCCAGAGCCGGATCTCCTAAGCCTTCTCGATCTGGTTGCGCTCGGAACAGTCGCCGATGTGGTGCCGCTCACAGGCCTCAACCGCGCCTTTGTCGCCAAAGGTCTGTTGGCGCTACGGCGGCGCGAGAATGCGGGGCTGACCGCGTTGATGGACGTCGCACGGCTCAGCGGGCCACCCGAGCCCTGGCATCTCGGCTTTCTGTTGGGACCGCGGATCAATGCTGGCGGCCGCATCGGGCGAGCCACCCTTGGCGTCGAGTTGCTGATGCATGAGGATGCGTCCGAATGCGCGCGCATTGCGGACGAACTCGATCGCCTCAACCGTGAGCGCCAAACTATCGAACTTGCCACCGTGGCGCAGGCTGAGGCCGAGGCGATGGCCGCGCTCGGCGCTGAGGAGAAGGGGGCGGTGGTCATTACCGCCGGCGACGGGTGGCATCCGGGGGTCGTGGGACTGGTCGCCGCGCGGTTGCGAGAGCGGTTCGGGCGGCCTGCTTTTGCCATCGCGCTCGAGCCGGGCGGCACTGGCACAGGATCCGGTCGTTCGATCCCGGGCGTCGATCTTGGCCGAATAGTGCGCGAAGCCGTCAGCACGGGGCTTCTGATGAAAGGCGGCGGCCATGCTATGGCGGCTGGCGTCACGCTGCGAAGGGATAAGCTCAATGCGTTCCGGGCCTATCTCGAGGATACGCTATCGGTCAGGGTTGAGACGATGCGCCGCGACGATTCGCTGCTCATTGACGGTGCCGTCACTGCCGCTGCCGCAAACAACGACATCGTGACGACGATCGCACGCGCCGGACCGTTCGGCGCGGGTAATCCGGAGCCGGTGATTGCATTGCCGGCTCACACCTTGGTCTATGTCGAAGAAGTCGGGCAGTCGCATATGCGCGCGCGATTACGCGCGGGCGATGGCGCGATCATTAGCGCCATCGCGTTTCGTGTCGCTGGACAAAAACTTGGGATAGCGCTTGCGCAGGCGCGCGGCCAATGCGTGCATGCAGCCGGCACCTTATGCCTTGATCGATGGAACGGTGCTGAGCGGGTGCAGTTGCGCCTCGTCGACTTGGCAGTGGCTGACGGAACCATCAGCACTCATTAACATCGCCATGGGCTTGCGGGACCGCGGCTACCAGAGTGGTGGCCAGGTCATGACATCGAGAAAAATGAGAACGACATCAAAACTCAAACTGTCCATGGCGGTCGGCGACTACGACCGTGTGCGTCCGCTTATGGACGGCGCGGTCCAGATCGATGGCGTTGATCCCATATTCATGAATTTGCCGCCGGAGGAGATCTTCTTCCGTGCCTTCCGCAGCGTGGATTTCGACATCTGCGAATTGTCGCTGTCGAGTTTTACGGTAAAGATTGCTGAGCACAATTGCCCCTACGTGGGGATACCTGCTTTCGTTTCTCGGGCGTTCCGCCACAACTCGATCTACGTGCGGCGGGATCGCATCACATCGCCCGGCGATCTCAAGGGCAGGCGCGTGGGACTGCCGGAGTATCAGCTCACCGCCTGCGTGTGGGCGCGCATCATCCTCGAGGATGACCATGGCGTCAGGCCCTCCGACATAGTTTGGGTGCGAGGAGGGATCGAGCATCTCGGGCGGCCGGAAAAAATCGCCATCAAGCTTCCAGCCGACGTGCGTCTGGAAGATGCCCCGCAAAGGACCACCATCTCCGCATTATTGGAGCGCGGCGAGATCGACGCCTTCATAGCGCCCCGCGTGCCGAGTCTCGCCGGCAAGAAGAATCCCAATATCGGCTGGTTGTTTCCGGACCCAATCGACGCGGGAAAGGCGTATTTTAAACGCACCGGTATTTTTCCCATCATGCATCTGACTGGGATCAGGCGCGAGCTGGTCGAGGCGTATCCATGGCTGCCGGCGGCTGTCTTCAAGGCGTTCGAACAGGCAAAGGCGAAGTGCCTTGCGGGGCTCCAAGACACTGCAGCGAGCCAGGTGACGCTGCCGTTCGTGGAGGAGCAGTTGCGCGCCACGCGTGAATTGATGGGCCACGACTTCTGGTCGTATGGGCTTTCACCCAATCGCAAGGTGCTAGAGGTCTTCCTGCGCCACCACCATGCCCAAGGCCTGTCATCACGGCTGGTATTGCCCGAGGAGCTTTTCCACCCCTCGACGCACGAGAGCTTCGCAATTTAGCAGCGGGCGTCTTTTCCCTCGGGCGAGCGGTGTTGCGGCTCGCCCATGTCGGCCGTGCCCGCGTCCTACTTCTCCGTTCCGCGCAGCATCGCCGCAGTCGCGACGGCCGAATAGCCCGGCTCGACCCGGACATCCACCACCGCCACTTGGCCTGCCTCGACCGCCGCGATCGCCTTTTCGAATGTCGGCACCAGATCGGACGTCCTCTTGACCGGCTCGAATCCAACTGCTCCTTGTGCAGCTCCGAGTCCCGCGCAGTCGATCTCGGGATCGGAGATCCGTTGACCGATCCAGCGGTTCTCCGCCGGCCGATTGCGGATGCGGGCGACCCGCTCCTGGTGCAGTTCGTCGTTGAAGAAGGAGCGATTGTTGCAGACGACCACGAGGAGCGGAATACGATAGTGCACCGCGGTCCACAAAGCCGTCACGCCCATGCAGAAGTCACCGTCGCCGCAGACCGCAATTGGTAGCCGCCCGGAGTCCTTGAGCGCGAGCGCCGCGCCGACCGAAATGCCCGGCCCGCCGCCGACGCCGCCGCCGCCCTCGGAGCCGATGTAGTCGAGCGGATGGCGGAATGGCCAAGTGGCGCCATTCCAAGAGAGCGGCAGGTGTGTGAGCGTAACGTCCCGCTCGCCAACTGCAGCTTTCAGTGAGCGCGCCAAGTCATCGACCCGCACGGGCCCATTCGATGGTTCGTATCTTTCAGCTCTTGGCTTGACCGCCGCGGTCATGCGCGGCTTGGCCGCGCCGAGTGCGTCGAGCAGCATCGGCATCGCCGCATCGGGCGTGGTGGACAGCATCAGATCGACGGGCGGCAGGATTTCATAATCCATGCTCCAGCCGTTATGGACGTGGAAGTCGGCGCTGATGCTGATGACCTTCGCCTTCGGCCCTTCTTGGCCCAGAGCATTGCGCAAGGCACCCCCCAGGTCGACCCAATCGAGCGCAAGGATCACATCCGCCGCTTTGATGGCGGCAATCGCCTCGGGCACCATCGCGTTTGAAGCGGGCGCGCCCGCATGCAGAACATGATCGGTGGGAAAGCCGCAGCCGATTTTCAAGTCGCTGATCACTCTGGCATTGAGCGTCTCTGCGAGCGCAATGCGTTCGTTCCATGCCTCCGCGTTCCGCGACACCCGCCCCATGAGCATGACCGGATGCTTGGCTGCCTTAAGAATTGCGGCCGCGCTCTCGATAAGCTCGGCGGAAGCCGTCGGACTGGCCGGCGGCATGAAGCGAGCGGCTTGGAGCGGCGCGAGCGGCTCGGGGAGCTTTGCTTCCTGCATCTCGGCGTCGAGATTGACGTATACCGGGCCGCGCGGCGCTGTGGTCGCGATCCAAGCGGCGCGAATAAGCGCCTCCCGGGCGGCGGCGGGGGAGGCGGGTTGGTCATCCCATTTGGTAAAGTTCCGAACGATTGCGCCCTGATCGCGCGCCGTATGAATCCAGTCAATCCACGGTCGGCGCTTGAACGCGTCCACTGGGCCGGTCGCGCCGAGCACAATGACGGGCTGCCGATCGCACCAGGCGTTGAAGATTGCCATAGTGGCGTGAAAGAGCCCGACGTTGGAATGCACGGCAGCAGCCATCGGCTTGCCAGTCACCTTTGTGTAGCCGTGGGCAAGAGCGACCGCGCTCTCCTCATGCAGGCAGAGCAGCATCTGCGGGGTCTCGTTGCCCAGAAAGTTGACGATCGAATCATGCAGCCCGCGGTAACTCGCGCCGGGATTAAGCGCGATGTAGGGAATTTCCAGCGCCCGCAGCGTGTCGGCAATCACGTCGCTGCCGAACGCCGGTGCGTTCGTTCCTGTCAGATTAACGGGTCGCTCAAGCGCACGAACCGAGGCGTGGGCCGCGGTCGCAGGCTTATGGGCGGCTGGCGCCGCCTTGGCTTCTGCAGTCGTCACGGGGGTGATCCTTGGGCTCTCCGAAAGCGCCCATAGAACCTAATCAGAGGCCCTGGCGCAACCGTGCCAGAAGCTTGATGCCGGCATAGCCGTCCGCAGGCTGCATACCGACTTTGCGCTGGAAATTGCGCACGGCGAGCATCGTGTCGTTGCCCACACGGCCGTCCGTTCCGCCGGTGTCGAAGCCGAGCGTCGTCAGACGCTGCTGGATTTCCTGCACTTCGGCCAGCGTCGGCGTGCGCTCGCCCCCGGGGAACGGCTGCGCGAACGGCCCGCCGCCCATGATCCGGTCGCCGAGGTGCACGATCGACAACGTGTAGTTCATCGAGGGGTTATAGGAGCGCACGGCGTAAAAATTCGCGCCGAGCAAGAATGCTGGCCCTCCCGGCACTGGCACCCAAAGTCTTGCCGACGCGCTGGCTTGTGGAAACGCTTGGCCGTCGGCGCGTGTCACGCCGGCGCGTTGCCAAGCGTCGTACGTTCGCGATGCCCCTTCGCCGCTGGTGCGCCCCACGGCGCGCACCTCATAACCCCAGTGCTCCCCGGGACGATATCTGCCGCGCTTGACAAGATATTGCGCGGTGCCGGCAAGCGCGTCGTCAGGCTTGCCGAACGGACTCACCCGGCCATCGCCGTCATAATCGAGCCCGACATTGAGCCACACCTCTGGCATCCATTGGGTATGGCCCATGGCGCCGGCCCAGGAACCGCGCATCTCCTGGGATGTGCCCCAGCCGCGGTCGATGATGACGAGTGCGTTGAGTAGTTCCTGCTCCCAATAAGCGCGCCGCCGCGGGTCGCCCCATGCGAGCGCCGCCAGCGCCGGGATGACCGGCCGCATATGATTCTTCTGCACATCCGGGTCGCCGAAGGCGGATTCGATGCCCCATAACCCGAGCATAATCCCGCGGTCGACGCCGTAATCCTTCTCGATCCGCGCCAAAAGTGGCGCGTATTCCTTCGCCTTCTCTTTGCCGGTGGTGATGCGCCAGTCGGAGACGCGGCGGTTGAGATATTGCCAGAGTTGTTCGTTGAATTCGGGCTTGAAACGATTGAGCTCAAAAACTGCTGTATCCGGTTTGATACTGCCCATAACCTGCGTGTATGTGGCGTCGGATATACCACGCGCGCGCGCCCGTGCGCGAAACGCTGCGACCCACTGGTCGAACGGTGATTTGCTTGCCTGCGCGCGCGCCGTTGCGCTCGGTGACGCCATGGCCACCGCTAGCGTGGACAGGCAGGCTCGCCTTGATAGGGGAGGATTTGTCCATTCGCTCATCGCGCCGCACCGTCGACTCTGTTGCGTTTCCGGCCGACGATTCTATAGCGGTTTCTGTCGGCTTTGCGGCCGCGCCCGGGTCGGTTGCCAGCGGGCGAGACGGAATAGAAGCCGTTGGAACCTCCTCTTGCTCCTTGATTTCCTGCCCGCGGCCGCGGATCAGCCGCTCATATGCAGCAACGAGCGTCATATACGGATTGACGAAAACCCAGCCATATTTTGTCGGTACCTGTACGTCGAAATGCAGGTGATAAGTCGTACCGCGTTCGCGCCGGAAGAAGTTGCCGACCTTGCCGATGACCTCGCCCTCCCGCACCAAGCGGCCGCTCACCATTCCGTCCGAATTGAATTGCCTCGGAAGCATATGCAGGTAGCGAACACGGATGTGTTCGTTGGGCGCATTGGTCACGATGAAGAGGGCCTCCTGGCTTGACGCGCGCAGCACCGCCCCGTCGCGTACGGCGACCACGTCATGTAGATAGGGCTCGCATCGGTTTGCCCCCTCGATGCGCTGCTTACAGAACGCAGGACGGACATCTTGGCCTTGGTGGCCGAGGCCGGCCGGGCACTGGCCGACATAGAAGTAGCGGGTCTCGCAGAAGTTATCCCGCCACGGATAGGAATAGTTGTCAGCCGCCGATTCGTCCAAAATCAGCTTCTGCCCGTTGACACGGCAGCGATAGGCCCTCACGCCATCGACGCTTCCAGCGCCGTAGCGTCCGGTCGCTTCGCAGTTCCCCCAGTTCATGAACGACTGGGAGTTGGCAAAGGCCGGCGCGTCTTTGAGCGGGAAACGGATTTTGGAATAAACGGTGTAATCCACAACGCCGCCTCTGCGCTTAAATCCTGTACCGGGAAGTATGTCGCCTGGGCTGTGGTAGGTGAACACGCTCGATTGCTCGGCCGGTCGATCGATTGTATCGGCTGTGATTGTCTCCGGTTGCCCCTGTGGCGTGCCGCCCACGACGCGCAACACCTTGATGAACCGAACGGCGACCTTATCGGCGTCGCGGCACGACATTTTGCGAAATCGTGCTCCCCCATCGGAGCATTCGATCGCCACGACATAGGGCACGCCGTAGCGCACGAAGGTGTATCGCACGTAGTTTTCCAGAAAGATGCGGCGGATGCCGGGGAACTCATCGAGGCCATGTACCGGCCATCCGATCATGCCAGTGGGCTCGTCGACTTCGTAAAGGAGAGCCGAGCCGCCGATATGGATATAGATCGGATCGGAAAAGCCGATCCGTAATTCGGGCATCTCTTGCGCGCGCGCGATAACGAGGGCGTCATAGCCTGCGGGGCCGGGATAAAAGAAGGTCACTGAATTGAAGCCAAAGAGATAATTGTCGGCTGGCGGATTTGTCAGAGCGATTCCGTCAGACCCCATAGCGCGGTCGTGCAGAAAGGCCGCCGTATCGAAGGGCAGCAGCACCGGGACTGGGCTCGCGGCGATGTTCGCAAAGCGCTCGCCAGTTGCGCGGCTGAGCTCGGCCATCCGGCCCGGCACGACGACTGGTTGTTGGCGATCGCGCGCGCCGAGCTCAGCAACGGCATCCCAATCCACGAGGGTGGGAGCAATGCGTGGGCTCTTCATGTCCTGCGCGGCCGCGGCAAAAACGCCAACGGCGAGCGCGAGGCCCGCAATTCCGAATCGCAGCATGACGCTCCATACCTCGCCGGAGCTGTCGCGGCGACGTCCGGGCGCGAAGCAAGTATCGCCGCCGCGGAAGATTCTGCCAAGTAGGTTAACCAAAACGGTCGGAAAGTGTTGCAAACAGGTTGCGCCTTGCTCGGGTGAACCGCCGGAAACATCAGTCCTTGGCGCGCTCCACGTATGATCCATCCGCGGTCATGACCACAATTTTCGTCCCCGGCCCGACGAACGGGGGGACCATCGTGCGCACCCCGTTCGACAGCAGCGCCGGCTTGTAGGATGAAGCGGCGGTCTGGCCTTTGACCGAGGGCTCCGTTTCCACGACTTCGAGGATCGCTTTCTGCGGGAGTTCGAACGCGACCGGCACCCCCTCGTGCACCGAGAGCATGACTTTCATTTCCGGCTGGAGATACGCGGCCTGGTTGCCGACGACATCGGCGGGCAACGTTACCTGATCGTAGGTGTCGGTATTCATGAAATGAAAACCGTCGCTATCCTGGTAAAGGTACTGATACTCGCGATCTTCCACATAGGCGCGCTCGACTTGCTCGGTTGTCTTGAAGCGTTGCGCCACCTTTACCCCATCGCTAATGCGGCGCATGTCGACCTGGGTTGTGGGGGTGCCCTTGCCGGGGTGAAAGCTTTCGGCATTGAGGACGACGTAGAGCTTGCCGTCGACTTCGATGATATTGCCCTTGCGGAGCGAGCTAGCGATGACTTTCACGGCGAGGGTTCCTCGATTGTCGGAAGCGCGCGACCAATGCCGGGCCACCATACTGATCCTGCGGCCATTCGCCAGCGGTTTTCGTAGCAGCTGGGCGGCCGATATGTGTGCGGAAGGAGTGCGCTAATGGCGTCGCCGTTCTGGGCCTTGCATGCTGGCCGGCGCCCGTTGTTATTGGCACGCATGCGTATTGCAGCCGCGTTGCGGCAGTTTTTCGCGGCGCGAGATTTCGTCGAGGTCGAGACTGCGGCGCTGGTCCTTTCGCCAGGCAATGAAACCCATCTCCATGCATTCGGGACAGACTTGGTGGCGCCAGCCGGCACTCGCGCGCGCCTTTATCTGCGCACCTCGCCCGAATTCGCCTGCAAGAAACTTCTGGCGGCCGGCGAGCGACGGATCGTCGAGTTCGCCCGCGCCTTTCGCAATCGCGAGTGCGGCGCGCTGCATCATCCCGAATTCACAATGCTCGAATGGTATCGGGCCGAGGAGCCTTGCGAGACGCTGATGCAGGACTGCGCTGCGGTACTTGCGCTCGCGGCCGAGACGGCGGGGACGACGCGGTTCTCCTTCCGCGATTGCGCAGTCGATCCGTTCGTGGCGCCCGAGCGGTTTACCGTGGCGCAAGCATTTTCGTGCTACGCGGGGATCGACCTGCTTGCAATCCTGCCGCCGCAGCCTGCCGCTGTGTTCGCCGCGGCAGCCGCTGCTGCCGGCGTTCGCACCGCCGCCGACGACACCTGGGGCGATATTTTTAGCCGCGTTCTAGTGGAAAAGATCGAGCCGCATCTGGGACAAGGCAGAGCGACGATCCTTTACGACTATCCAGCCATCCAATCCCCGCTCGCGCAGTCGAAAGCGTCCGATCCGCGGCTCGCCGACCGTTTCGAGGTTTATGCTTGCGGGGTGGAGCTTGCAAATGGCTTCGCGGAGCTCACCGATGCCGCTGCGCAACGCAAACGGCTCGAAGAGCAAATGGCGGAGAGGGAGCGAATCTACGGCGAGCGCTATCCGATCGATGAGGATTTTTTGCACGCTGTGGCGGTGATGCCGCAAGCCTCCGGAGTAGCCCTCGGGTTTGATCGGCTGGTCATGCTTGCAACCGGGGCCGGTCGCATCGATGACGTCGTGTGGACCCCAGTATCGGTGATTTGAATGGGCCACGCAGAAAGGGGAATCAATGTTGGTGCTCTATCACAACGACATGTCGCTTTGCGCCCAGAAGGTGAGAGTGTGTCTTGCCGAGAAGGGCCTTGAATGGGAAAGCCGACATCTCGTGCTGCGTGCGGGGGAGCACCAGCAGGCCTGGTACCGTAAGCTCAATCGCCGCGCGGTGGTACCGACGCTTATCGACGGCGAGAAAGTCGTCCCGGAATCGAATGTCATTCTTGAGTACCTCGATGAGTCCTATCCCGATCCGCCGCTTGCACCCAAGCATCCTTATGATCGGGCCAGCGTGCGCTTGTGGACGAAGCAACTCGACGAAGATATCCATGACGCCTCAGCGGCGGTCCTGAGCTTCGGCATTGCATTCCGGCATCAGTACATCGAGCGCGCCGAGTTTGGGCAAAAAATGTTGGAAGCAATACCCAACGTCTTCAAACGCGAGCGCCGGCGCGAGGTAATTGAACAGGGCACGGACTCGAAACACTTCATCATTGCGGTCGAGCGAATGATCCTGCTCCTCAACGAAATGGAAGGCGCGCTCGCTGCGCACCAATGGCTGGCCTGCGACGAGTACAGTTTGGCGGATATCGCCTTCACCCCCTATCTCGCGCGGCTGGAACACTTAAACATCATCGGCATGATCGAAGGGCGACATCGCCTCACCGACTGGTACGGCCGTTGCAAAGCGCGGCCGAGCTTTCATCAAGCCATCGTCAACTGGGAAAATGCCGATTATCTTGAACTGATGCGGCGCCGTGGCGCCGAAGCTTGGCCAAAGATTGAGGCGATCACCCGCGCGCACCGATCTGGGACGGGAGCCTCGGCATGAAAGGACGCGGCATGCTCGCTTGCCGTCCTCTGCTTTGCATGTTGATGGCAGCGGCCGTCACCGGTGGCGCGCGGCCCGCATCGGCCCAGACCTATCCGACGCAGACCATCACATTCCAAGTCGCATTCGCCGCCGGCGGTATCGCCGACGTTGCCGCCCGCCTTGTCGGGCAGAAGCTCAGCGAGCGTCTCGGATATACCGTGGTGGTGGAAAATCGCGGCGGCGCGGGCGGCAATCTCGCGGCAAAGTCGGTGAGCGCTGCCGCGCCAGACGGGCATAGCGTTCTTGTGACGACCACGTCGCTCGCAGTGAACGAGACCGCCACGCGCAACAAGGGGTTCTCAGCCGATGATCTGCGTGCCATCGCCATCGTGGCATTCAGCCCGGACATCCTTGCGGTTCATCCCAGCAATCCGGCCAAGGATTTGCGAGAGTTCATCAAGAATCCGAAGAGTTTTACCTATGGCAGCGCCGGCGTCGGCACCGGTCCGCATATCAGCGCAGAATATTTTTTCCGCGAGGTCGCCAAGGTTCAAGCCGTGCACGTGCCGTTCACCGGCGGCGCGCCGGCGGTTGCCGTCGCCGTCGGCAACCACGTCGACGCGATCGTGCTGACGCTGCCGACGGTGGTACCACCGATCACGCAAGGGCTTCTGCGCGGCCTTGGTCTTGCGAGCGCGACGCGCAACTCGGCAGTGCCGGACGTGCCAACCTATGGTGAGATGGGATTTCCTAACGTCTACTCGGGCTCATGGGTCGGCTTCTTCGCGCCGGCAAAAACGCCCGATGCGGTCGTCGCGAAGCTCAACGCGGAGATGAACGCGATCATGCATGAGCAGGAGGCGCAGCAGAAGCTCAAGACGATAGGCTTCGACGTGATGACCAAGAGCGTGGCTGAGACTACTGATTACTTCCGGAGCGAAGTGGCGAGATGGGGTGAAATGACCCGCGCCATCGGCTATTCGAGCGACTGAGCATAGGGTGGACAGGGCGAAGAGCAGCGCGCGTTAGCGGCTCACCACCACGTTGAGGATTGCCGTGCGTCCCTCTCGAGTGGCGGCGAGCGCGCTTCGTAACGCGAGCTCTAGCTCGGCACGGTATTCGACCCGCTCGCCATGGAAGCCGAAATGGCTTCCCAACTTCTCATACTCCGGTCCGTCGATCGTCACCCCAAAATGCATCCCTTTGTTGGCCGAGACTCCGTCCGGATAGTGATGGATGTGGCCCTTGCGCATCGCTTCGTACTTCTTGTTGTTGAGGACAATGATCGTGATCGGCAAGTCGTGCCGCCTCGAGGCACCGAGCGCCTGGATGATGGGGTTGTATAGAAACGAGCCGTCGCCGACGAGCAGCGCCACCGGTCGCTCGGGCGCCGCGAGTTTGATCCCGAGCGCGGTTCCAATGCCCTGGCCGAGGCCACCAGACCCGCGGAAGAAGCTTTGTGGGGTGGTCTGCGGCAGGTGCTGGCGGATTAGTGGGGAATGGGTGATCGTCTCGTCCACATAAATGGTATCGGCGGGCATCGTTTCGCCAAGCGCGCCGAGGAGCGAGAGCGGATCGATTGCATTTCCATTCTGTGCCTTCTCGCGCTCGGCGCGAAGGGTATCAACATAGTCCTGATGATCGCGGGTCCAGCGCTGGCGCCGTGCATTCACTGTGCCGGTCTCGATCTTCATCGACTTTGCCGCCGCGTTCAGCAGCGTCAGCGATTCCGCAATATCACCTTCGAGATAAAAATCCGCGTGCAGGTTTTGGTAGACCATGTGCTCCTTGAGTGGATGGTCGTGGATCGCGACGATCTTGCCGCGCGTCGGCCGCCGCCGTGGCGGATACCAAGGCGCGCGCGCGCCTACCAGAAGCACAAGGTCGGCGTCGTCGAGCGCTTTATATCTGCCCACGCCAAGGTAGAGCGGATGATTGGTCGGGAAGTTTGCATACGCGTTCACCCGTCCGTTGATCACTGGTATGGCGAGAAGGTTGACGAACTCCTGCAACGCTGAAAACGCTTTCGGATCCCGCCCGGCGGTCTCCGTCACGATGACGGGACTCTTGGCCTTATGCACGAGCTCCGCAACCTTTTCGACGTCCTGCGGCCTCGGTTGCACCGTGGGCGCGGGCGGGACCTCGCGCGCGGTCTCCGGCGGCGTCCAGTCATGCAGCATGTGTTCAAGCGGCACGTTGAGATAGATCGGCCCCTTCGGCACGCGCTGCGCCATTTCGCCGGCGCGGATCACGCTCTCATAAAGCGTATAGGGGCTGGTGACGGTGCGAGCCCACTTCGCAAATGGCTCGACGAAGCGCTCGATGCCGCCGACGGATAGACCGCCGTACCACTGCTGCTCAATGTCGAGTTCCGGATCTTCGCCCAGCGTCTGCGATTCGCCGGACATGATCACCATCGGCACTTCGTTCTGCAGGGCCCCATGAATGCCCATGCTTGCCTGCAGCACGCCGACGCCGGCATGCACCAGCACCGCCTGCGGCCGGCCCGTGATCAGCGTATAGCCAGTCGCCATGTTGACCGCGAGGGTCTCATGCCAGGATTCGACGAAGGTGGGGCCCGCTCGGTTCTCGAGCTTCTGACGTGCCAGCGCCTCCCAGATTGGCGACCATTCCGACCCCGGCGAGGACATAATGTAGTCGATCTTGAGCTTGCGAAACGCCTCGAGGATTGCTTCGCCCCCGTCGAGATAATTTTTCATCTTGAACTCGCTCCTGAATAAGTGGCGCATACGACACGGATTTTTGCACCTTCGCAAGCGGGGAACATGTCCGCGGGATCATGTGGGTTGGTCTCGCTTCGCACCAGCGCATGCGGATTGACATTTGGCCGGTCCCGCACCATCAGCGGGCCTGGCCGCGAACCGGCAAGATAATCGCTGCTGAAAGACTCGAGATGAGAGCAAAACGCAAGACACTACGCCGTGCCGATGATCTCCTGGCGGCGGGCTTGGTCCCGCGTGAACGACGCGCCGCGATCGAAGCGGTTACGGCGCGCTATGCGCTCGCGCTAACCGCCGACGTTGTCGAACTGGTCGATAGGGGCGACGCGCATGACCCCATTGCGCGCCAGTTCGTTCCGGACGACGCCGAGCTCGAAAGCCGGCCCGAGGAGATGATCGACCCGATCGGTGACGACGCGCATAGTCCAGTCACAGGCATCGTGCACCGCTATCCCGACCGGGTGCTGCTCAAGCCCGTCCATATCTGCGCAGCCTATTGCCGCTTTTGTTTCCGCCGCGAGGCGGTTGGACGCGCGCGCCCCCTCTCGCGCGCGCAGCTCGACGCCGCGATCGCCTATATCCGTGCCCATGATGACATCTGGGAGGTGATCCTCACGGGCGGCGATCCGTTGGTGCTCTCGCCGCGCCGTCTCGGGCAGCTCGTGCAGGCCCTTGGGACGATTGAGCATGTCAAAACTATCCGCGTGCACAGCCGGTTACCGGTGGTCGCGCCTTCGCGCGTGACGCCCGCGATGGTGGGCGCGCTCAAGGCGCCGGGAAAGGCGACCTACCTGGTGCTTCATGCCAATCATGCCCGTGAACTCACAGCAAAGGCGCGTGCAGCCTGTGCGCGCATAATCGATGCGGGCATTCCCATGTTGAGCCAGAGTGTGCTGTTGCGCGGCGTCAACGATGACGCCGCCGTGCTCGGCGAACTGATGCGCGCCTTGGTCGAATGCCGGATCAAGCCCTATTATCTACACCACGGGGATCTTGCGCCTGGCACCGCGCATTGGCGAACGAGCATCGAAGAAGGTCAGGGCTTGATGCGCGCTCTGCGTGGCCGCCTCTCCGGGCTATGCCAACCGACTTATGTGCTCGACATTCCTGGCGGCCATGGCAAATCGCCGATCGGCCCCACCTATCTCGCCAGTGCTGCCCGTGAGACTGGTACCGCGCGTTACGAAGTCGAGGATTTCAGGGGACGCCGTCACGCCTATCCGCCAGCGCGTGGAGCGTCCATCCCAGGTTCACCAGGATCGCCGGTTGACAAGGCGCCACAATAGGGCTCGCGGAACTGCCCCTCTCGTTTTCGAAGCCTGGTTACTTACCACCAGCCGCCGCCGCACCACATCTCGCAGGTATTGCGCCGGTACACATTGTAAAACAGCGCCACCACGCAGCGGCCGTTCCAGTCGCCTGCAAGCAGCCTGATCCGTTCGCCCGCGGCCCAACCGAAGCAGGTCGGCGTGGCTGCCGTAAAGCGCGCGCCGTTGATTATGAAGTTGCCGCTATATGGCGGCTGCACGACCTCGATCACGTGCCGCTCGGCCGGCAAATAAAACCTCTGATACGAGCGTCGAGGCGTGTACTCCAGCTCCGCCGCAAGCGCGCTCGCGCACGTCACCAGGGCTAAGACAAACGCTGCGGTCAGCTTTAGCATTTCCAATCCCCCGCTATCTGCACGCAAAGGATAGAAGCGATCTTCGGCCTTGCCAAGGAACGGCCAGTCTGCGCGCCATCGTGGAGCAGAGCACGTTGCGGGCTACATTGCACTCCGACAGCCGGTTTTGTGGAATATTCGAGGTCCATCCGACGTCGCAGGTTTCAATGTTCGTCATTTCGATCGTCCTCGAGACTCTCGTCGCAGTCATAGCCTGCAATGAGATGTTCAGGGAGGGCTCCTGTCGGGACTCTTCCTGCTCGCGACCATCACCGCGCTGGTCGCGATCTGGGGACTGTATCGCCAATAGATGACCCGAAGGAGTTGAGCTATGTCGAAATTCGCTGCATCACGCGGCCACCCCGTCGGACCAGCCGCGGCTCAACAGCGTCGCGTTCACCGTGACCATCGACAAGCAGGACGGTCGCCGCTTCTCTGGCACGTTCTGTTCGCCGCGCGGCAACGACAAGTTTGTCGCCGTGATCTCGCGCAACAATACGATTTTGCTGGTCGACGACGATGGCTATACGGTAGGTACGATCTTAGCCCCGAACCGCATGGAGTGGTGCTACATGCACCTGTCGCAGGCCACGCGCGTTGCCTCATGCACGGAGCTGACCAAGCAGCCATAGCCCTGCGGCCGGGGATGACCGATGGCGCGCCCTACGGGACTCCGTGTTTCCGCCGTGAAAGGGGGGCTACACGGCCATTCGCGGACATGCGCGGACGCATGTTGTGCAAGAAGTGCCGATGTTCCTTGCCATCCTCGGTCGTTGTGGTACATTGGCGTTCGCCTACGGCTGTTAGGCAAAAGTTAGATACAGCTCGGAAAAGGGTGCCGTGGCCCGTCTCATACGCGACGCCAAGCTGGAAACGAGGACAGCGCGCAGTCGCTTGGCAATTAGCCCGAAGCCCTATTTCCGTCGGCTCGAAATCGGCTTCCATCTCGGCTACCGGCGCTTGTCCGATGCCGGCACTTGGATCGCTCGCCGCTTCGCCGAGAATGGCCGTTATCGCGAGGCCCGCCTCGGCATCGCCGACGATACGCAGGACGCGGACGGTGTTTCGACTCTTGATTACGCGCACGCGCAAACGGCGGCCCGTGAATGGTGGCGCGCCGAGCTGCGGCGCGAGCAAGGCCATGACCATCGCGTCGGTCCGTACACGGTTGCCGATGCGATTTCCGACTATCTGGAGGATTTCGAGCGGCGCGGTGGAAAATCGAGCTACGAGACGCGGCGTACCGCCGAAACCCACGTCCTGCCGCCGCTCGGGGCGTTGCAGGTCGCCAAGCTCACGGCAAGGCGAATCGAGGACTGGCACCGCGACCTTGCCGAGAAGCCGGCCCGCCTACGCAGCAAGCGCGGGCGCAAGCAGAACCACCGGCCGATGGATAAGAGCGCCGACGGCATCCGCAAGCGCCGCGCCACCGCGAACCGCATTCTGACCGTCCTGAAAGCCGCGCTGAACCACGCCTGGAAATCCGGCCACGTCGCGAGCGACGGCGCTTGGCGCCGGGTGCGGCCGTTCAAGGCGGTGGAAACCGCGCGCGTCCGCTATCTCTCGGGAGGCGAATGCGTCCGCCTGGTGAACGCGTGCGAAATATCGTTTCGCAATCTCGTCCGCGGTGCCCTGTTGACCGGGTGCCGCTATTCCGAGCTGACAAACATGCGCGCCGCCGATTTCAACCCGGACGCCGGCGTGGTCACCGTGCGCGAGAGCAAGGCGGGCAGGCCGCGCCACGTGGTCCTGACCGCCGAGGGCCAACGGCTGTTCGCGACCCTAACCGCCGGCAAGCTCGCCGACGCGCTGCTCTTCACCCGTAAGGACGGCGCTGCTTGGGCGAAGTCGCATCAATTGCGGCCGATGGTCGAGGCTTGCAGCCGCGCCAAGATCAAGCCGGCCGCATCATTCCATGTGCTGCGGCACACGCACGGCTCGACGCTTGCCATGCGCGGTGTGCCAATGGGCGTCATCGCCGAGCAATTGGGCCACGCCGACACGCGCATGACCGAGAAGCACTACGCGCATCTTGCGCCGAGCTACGTCGCCGACACGATACGCGCGCGTTTCCCGACGCTCGGGATTGAGGGCGACACCAACGTCACCGCCCTGAAGCCAAAGAAGCGACAAGCTCAGGGTTGAAGCCTTGACCAGGGCGCGAATAAGGACTTGCAGGGTGCTCTAGGTACCGGGCGGCGCTGCCTGCCTGCAATCTCGGAAAAATGGCAAAATCGCAGTTTGGTTTGGCTTCAGGCCAGGCCACTGCTTTCCGCGCATTGATTCATCTGTGCACCTAGGCCGTGTTAAATTATCTATTCAGGCGCGGGGCCGGTCGGCCAACCGTCGCCGGACACTATCACCACCGCCGTCCGGCTTGCCCCGCGCCGACACTCAGGCGGCGGTGGGGGCGGTGGTCATGGCTTCGAAACGGCGCCGATACGCGGGCGAATTGGCGACTCCTATCGTTTGGCCCACTCCGCCCACCTTTTGGGGAGCCGTGACCGACGAGCGCGTGAAAGAATTTTGGCGCAACTACGAGCGTCACCAGCAGGAAGCCGAACAGAGCGTGAAACAGCAATTGTGGCGCAAGCTGTCTTTACTAATGAAGCATTTCAAAATTGCCGACGAGAACGACACGATGGCGCTCGTTTGGGCGCTCGCTTCCGAGCACGTTCCGGGCTTTCAGGTCGTGCCGGAGGGTGGGTCCAAGAAAGGACGAAAAAAAGAGTGGCACGGCGAGAAGTTGCAGGCGCTCTACGACGCTGTGCAGTCGGCTAAGAACCAGCACAATTTTAATGACCGCCTAGCGCTGAAATTCATCTCAAGCAATTCCCTATCGGCCAAGACTTGGGGACTTCCAGCCAATTACAAAGGGTCCAAGGAGCAATGGGTCGAGACGCTGGAAAGCCGATTACAAGACGCTAAGCGATACGTTGCCTATATCGAGGGGCTACCAGCTTTGCTTGAAAATATTCGCGCTGCCGTATCCCTCGAAAAATTCCAGAAATAACAGACACGCCTTTTTCCGGAATTTTCGACTCGCCAATTTGGGGAAGGCCGATGGTGAACATCGGCGTGGTCGCCGGGACCGTCCCGGCTCCCAATGGCGAGACAGAAATGGATACCCCGCTGGCCTACACCGTTGCCGAAGCGTGCACCGTCGCGCGCACCGGCCGGACGGCACTCTATGAGGCGATTAAGTCGGGTGAGCTGCGCGCGGTCAAGCGTGGTCGCCGCACGCTTCTCCTCCCCGATGACCTGCGTGCCTGGATCGACCGACTTCCCGCAATCGAGGTGAAGCTCACCGAACAGACGAACAATGCCTGCGGCAAGGCCCGTCGATGACCGCTGAAACTGTTGCAAAGGCGCTCGGTGGTCACAAGTCGGGTTCTGCGTGGATGGCATTGTGTCCGGCCCACGAGGATCGCGAGCCTAGTCTGTCGATCACTGATGCTGACAACGGCAAAGTGCTGGTGCGTTGCCATGCCGGATGCGATCAGGAGCAGGTGATTGCGGCTCTTAGGTCGCGCGGTCTGTGGACGGAAAGCGGCCCGCACCGATTCACCCGCTTCGCGCCGCGGGCCGTTGCCACGAGCCAGCCGGACCGCGACGGCGCCAAGCGCACCGAGACGGCGCTTGCCATTTGGACGTCTGCGACGCCGGCAGTTGGCACGCTAATTGAGACCTATCTCGTATCGCGTGGCCTGCATCTTTCACCGCCGCCGACGCTCCGCTTCCATGCGGGGCTGAAACATCCTTCGGGCGGCATCTGGCCGGCGATGGTCGCGCTAGTGACGCGCGGGTCCGACGACATGCCGCTTGCGATCCACCGTACCTTCCCCGCCCTCGACGGTAACGGTAAGGCGCCGGTCATTCCGCAGAAGATGATGTTCGGACCCTGCCACGGCGGCGCAGTGCGACTCGCTACGCCCGGCGACATTCTGATGGTGGGCGAGGGCATGGAGACCTGCCTCGCCGCCATGCAAGCAACCGGCCATCCGGCCTGGGCGGCGCTGTCGACCTCAGGGCTGCGTGCTCTCGATCTGCCGAGCCAAGTCCGCGAGGTGATTGTGCTCGCCGATGGAGACGATGCTGGCGAGGCGGCGGCGCGTGACTGCGCATGGCGATGGAAGCGGGAGGGACGCCGCGTGCGCATCGCCCGCCCGCCGCAGGGAATGGATTTCAACGATCTCCTGAGAGCTGGCGTTGCCCGCATCGAGGAGGGCATGTGATGAGCACGCCGGATGTTGTCGACAATGGCGATCCGATCAGCGCCGCCATCAACGCTGCCGAGGAAGTTTGCGATCCGCTGGAAGGCCTCGTCGAGAAGACCAGGACCGATCCCCGCGCGCCCTTTGCGCCCGATGTCCTGAAGCGGCTCGCAGTGCTGAAGAAAGACGACCGCGCCGCGTTCGAGGCACTGCGGGCGCAGTTGAAGAGTACTGGCTGCCGGGTGACGGCGCTCGACGAGGGCATAGCCGAAGAGAGCGGCGACGCGGGCGGACGCGGCCCGAAGCAGGCCGACATTCTGATTGGGCTGGCACACTCGGCCGACCTGTTCCGTTCCCCGGACGGCATCGGCTTCGCCGATCTCGACATCAACGGCCATCGCGAGACCTGGCCGATCCGCTCCAAGGGCTTCCGCCGTTGGCTGGCTCGTCGTTTCTACGACACGACGCAGGGGGCGCCGAGTTCCGAGGCGCTGGCATCGGCGCTCAACGTGATCGAAGCCAAGGCGCACTTTGATGCGCCGGAGCGCGAGATCTACGTCCGCGTCGGTGGACTGGACGGCCGGCTTTACCTCGACCTCGGCGACGAGACCTGGCGGGCGGTCGAGATCGACGTCACTGGCTGGCGGGTGATCGATAATCCGCCGGTGCGTTTCCGCCGCGCCGCGGGGATGCAGCCGTTGCCGATGCCGGTGCGCGGCGGATCAGTCGACGCGCTGCGCTCCTTCCTCAACCTCAAGACGGACACCGATTTTGTGTTGGCGGTGGCCTGGGCCCTCGCCTGTCTGCGCGATCGCGGTCCTTACCCGGTGATCGGGCTCTCGGGTGAGCAGGGATCCGCGAAGTCCACCTTCTCTGCCATCCTGCGGGCGCTGGTCGACCCGAATACCGCGCCCTTGCGCGCCCTGCCGCGTGAGGATCGCGACCTGTTCATTGCTGCCAGCAACGGCCACGTCCTGGCCTTCGACAACGTATCTGGCCTGCCGGCGTGGATCTCCGACACGCTCTGCCGGTTGGCGACCGGCGGCGGCTTCGCCGTGCGCCAGCTCTACCCTGACCAGGACGAGGTGCTGTTCGACGCGTCCCGGCCGGTGATCCTCAACGGCATCGAAGACATCGTGACCCGTCCCGATCTTGCCGACCGCGCCATCCTCCTGACACTGGAGCCGATCCCAGAGGAGAGCCGCCGTCCCGAGGCTGAACTCTGGGCCGCCTTTGAGCTCGAACGCCCGCGCATCCTGGGCGCGCTCCTCGACGGGGTCGTGGAGGGTCTTAGGCGACTGCCTGAGACGCGGCTCCCGAGGCTGCCGCGGATGGCCGACTTCGCAGTGTGGGCGACGGCCTGTGAAAACGCACTGTGGCCCGCGGGCACCTTCTGGTCAGCTTACTGCGGCAATCGAGACGAGGCGGTGGAGGGCGTGATCGACGCCGACCCCGTCGCCACCGCCGTGCGCGCCGTGATGGCGACGAGGTCGGTGTGGACGGGAACCGCCTCGAACCTTCTGGGCGCCCTAGTTGAGGTGACGGATGAGCGCGTCGCCAAGTCCAAGACCTGGCCCGACAGCCCTCGGACTCTGGCGGGCCGATTGCGCCGGGCGGCGACCTTCCTGCGCAAGATCGGCATCGAGGTTGGCTTCGCCCGCGAGGGCCGGGCGCGGATCCGCACGATCCACATCACCACCACCCACGCAGTTCCGGGTCTAGAACAAGCCGGGGTGCCACCGTCCGCACCGTCCGCGTTGCCATTGAACGTCAATTCCGCCAACGACTTCGCGGATGCATCTCCACGGACGGTCGCCAGGGACGCGGACGGTGGCGCGCGAGCCGCTGTCTCGACCGTCCGCGCCAACCCGTTGAAAAACCAGCGAGCGACCGCTGCGGACGGTGCGGACGCAAATATCACCCATCGTTCTGAGCTCGGGGAATGCAAAGGCAGCTGGAGGGGACGACTATGAGCGCGCTCGAGGCCCTCCGCGCCGCGCACGCGGCTGGCGTCACAGTGATGCCCGCCGGCGAAAACCTCGTGCTTGAGGCCAAGGCCGAGCCACCGCAGTCGGTGCTTGATGCGCTCTCGCGTCACAAGTTCGCGATCCTGGCGCTGATACGGCCAAGCCAAAGCGGATACTGAGCACTGGCGCGCCTATTTCGACAAATGCAGCGCGATCGCCGAGTCCAACCACGGACTGCCGCGGGCGGAGGCGGAGGCACGGGCCTCGGCCTGTTGCGTGATCGAGTGGTTGAACCAGCACCCAGCTCCGTCAACGCCAGGGCGCTGTGCACGGTGTGGCAAGCCCGAATCGCTCAGCGCCGTTGTCCTGCCGTTCGGGACTGAGCAGGGAACACACACCTGGCTTCACGCCGAATGCTGGTCCGCTTGGCATCAGGCGCGCAGGGCTGACGCCATTGCGGCGCTGCGGGCAATGGGCATTCACGAAAGAGGGCGCGCCGACTTCGAGAAAATGAAGGCTGATGAAGCTCGCGGCTGCGCTTGCTAACCCTTTGAGGCAACGGCCGCTGCAGAATAGGAGAAAAGAGCATGTCTACCGACTTCTGTCCCCTCACGCCGGCTCATGCTGATCCACAAGGTGAGCTCGACCGTGTTGCTGGGCGCCGGATGTTTCATTTCAACTCCAGCAGTCTCGGCCAGTGGGTGACTCTCGTCGCACGTCCCCGACACTTCGGGGGAAAGCAGTGGTATTTCATGTGCCCCGCGACTAGTCGTCTGGCATCTGTCCTCTGGAAGCCTCCGGGCGCACAGCAGTTTTGCAGCCGGCACGCATGGGGACGGAGGAAGGTCGCGTATAGATCGCAATTTCTGTCGGTTTACGACCGTGGACACGCCGGTCAGGCAAAGATCAAAGTGCGGCTGATCGGCGAGCACGATCCGGAGGAATGGCACCTGCCGCCGAAACCGAAATGGATGCGATGGCGTACATACAATCAATTAGTCGAGCGTTTTGACGCTTATGAGGACATGACTTACCCGGATGATCTTGCGCCCGTTATCAAACTGCTACGACGATCCAAATAGCCTAAGCGCAATTGCCGCTCTGAGAATTCGAAATTTGTTGGCTAACTTCATTCCACCCATTGATTTGCAACAGAAATTTTTTTATCCCCACCTCTGCCTGGCATTCCGCCGGTGGGTCGATTGTTCTCATAAGTCGGTGGCCCACGGTATTAGTTCGTCGACCGCGCTGATCCTTCTGTGGAACGGATTCGTTCTGTCCGACGTGCCGGCCGGACGCCCGGCGTCCATAGGGCGGAAAATCCACCGCTCCGCCATAGCGAAAAATCGAATGCACAGACACGGCGGTGAGCGCTGGACCTACACACCGAGCATGTACAAGCTGCGGCCGAAGCCGAATGTTTACCGCTCCCGCCAAGCCTTCATCAGCTGATCCGAGATGGGCTTGATGAGGTACGAGATCGCGGTGCGGTCGCCAGTCTGGATGAAGGTCTCGAGTGGCATGCCGGGCACCAGCTTGAGGCCATTGAGGCGGGCAATTTCGCTGTCCGGAAGCATGATCCGAACGGTGTAGAAACTTATTCCTTTCGTCTGATCCTGGGTGATGTCGGCCGAGACGCGGCTCACTTCGCCGTTGATTTCTGGCGTCGTGCGCCGATTGAACGTGGAAAAGCGTAGCACCGCGTTCTGGCCGACCCGGATCTGGTCGATGTTGTGCGGCTCGACCCTGGCCTCGACGGTGAGCACGTCGTTACCCGGGACGATCAGCATGATCGGCTCGCCGGCGTTGATGACGCCTCCCAGCGTATGCACGGCGAGCTGATGCACGCGGCCGTCCAGCGGCGCGCGGATGTCGATGCGCTTGAGCTGGTCCTCGGCCGTAACCCGCTTCTCGATCAGCTCCGAGGTCTTCGCCCGGATCTCGGCCAGCTCCTTGCTCACCTCGCTGCGAAGGTCCTGATCGATCTGCAAGATCTGAAGCTGGGTTTCGGTGATTTTGCCCCTGGCTTGAGCGATCGAGGCGACCAGCGCTCCTCGTTCTCCCAGCAGCCGCGCCGCGTCTCGTTCCAGAGCCATAAGGCGTGCGATCGGGATGAGGTTCTTGCGCCACAGTTCGCGCACGCCTTCGAGCTCTTGACTGATCAGCTCGATTTCCCTCGCCTTGCCGGCGATTTGCTCCTCGAGGCCGCGGATCTGCTCCTGGATTTGTCCGATGCGCTCGTTCAGCTGCGCCTTCTGACCCGTGCGCGCCTCGCGGCGCAGCTCGAACAACCGTCGCTCTCCTACCAGGACCCGCAAGACGGCGGGGTCGGACGAACGCGCCGAGAGGTCCTCGGGAAAGATCAGCCGTTCTTCGTCGTCGCGCTCGGCTTCGAACCGAGCCTCTCGCGCCGTGAGCTCGTCCAGGCTCTTGAGGACGATTGCCAGGTTGGCCCGCGTGACCGTTTCATCCAGGCGCACAAGAAGGTCGCCGGTCTTGACCTGATCCCCGTCGCGCACCAGCAACTCGCCGACGATGCCGCCGTTTGGGTGCTGTACCTTCTTCACGTTCGAATCGACCACGAGACTGCCGGGCGCGATCACCGCGCCGGCGATTTCGGCCGTTCCCGCCCAGCCGCCGACCCCGCAGGCGAGAATAACCGCAACCCCGAGGCCGAGGTGGCGGCGGATAGACGACCGCGCGCTCCTTGTTGACGTGCTCATGGCACCCCCGTTCCCGGTACGATCTTGAGCGGCATCGGCTTGGCCGGCTTGGTCGGCGCGAGTTTGCTCAGCAGCTGGTCCTTGGGGCCGAAAGCCTGAACCCGGCCCTCCGCCAGCACCAGCAGCTGGTCGACACAGGCAACAGCGTTCATCCGATGCGCGACCACGATGGCGATGCCGCCGCGCGCCCGCACGCCCAGGATCGCCTGCGCGAGCGCTTGATCGCCCTCCGCGTCGAGGTTGGAGTTGGGCTCATCGAGCACGACCAGGAACGGATCGCGATAAAGCGCCCGCGCGAGTGCGATGCGCTGGCGTTGGCCCGCCGAAAGCGTGGCGCCCCCTTCGCCGATCTGTGTCTCATAACCGTCCGGCAGACGCAGAACGAGCTCATGGACGCGGGCCGCGTTCGCCGCAGCGATCAACGCCTCCGGATCGGGCTCCTGCTCAAACCGCGAGATGTTCTGTGCCACCGTCCCGGCGAACAGCTCGACATCTTGCGGCAGGTACCCGATGTGGCGGCCGAGCGCCTCCGCGCTCCAGTGTTCGAGCGCGGCGTCGTCGAGCCGCACCTTGCCACGCGCCGGCGACCACACGCCGACAATCCCGCGCACCAGACAGGACTTGCCCGCGGCACTCGGGCCGATGATGCCGAGCGCCTGACCCGCGTTCACCCGAAACGAAGCCTCTTGCACCACGACCCGCTGCTCGCCGGGTGGCAGTAGTGTCACGCCCTCGACCGCAAGATGTTTGCGCGGCGCGGGCAATGGGGTCAGCTGCGGCGACGGCGGAAACTGCGCGGCGAGCTGCTGCAGCCGGCTCCAGCCCTGCTGCGCCGCGACAAATCCCTTCCAGTTCGCGATCGCAAGCTCCACCGGGGCCAGCGCTCGCGAGGCGAGGATCGC
>DATFQX010000288.1:0-4078 GCA_035263865.1 Xanthobacteraceae bacterium | reverse complement strand
AACCCGCTGAACCCCAGCATCAGACCGGGGCGTGGACGCGCTGCGCGATAGAAGCGGCTGATTGCGCGCACGACGATGCCGGCGCGTTGGGCTGTGGCCTCCATGGCGATGTCAGACGATCCGTCGCGCAGATAGGCGACGAGATGCATGCCCTGATCGGGCCTAACAACGTCGAGCCGATCCGCTCCGCGACGCATCAGCGTCTGCGCCAGTGCGTTGCGTTGCTCGCGATAGAGCTCCCGCATGCGACGAATGTGCGCAGCGAAATGGCCTTGTTGCATGAACTCGGAAACAACGACCTGCTGCAGCGTCGGGGGTTGTCGATCGATGAGATAGCGTGCACTCACGAAAGCCTGCAGCAACGCGCGTGGCACCACTGCGTAGCCAATCCGCAGACCAGGGAATAGCGCCTTGTTGAGCGTGCCGACGTAGATTACTTGCTCGGTGTCATCGAGACCCTGCAGCGATGCAAGCGGTGGTCCCGAATAGCGAAACTCGCTGGTGTAGTCGTCCTCGACGATGAACGCACCGCTCTGCCGCGCCCACGCCAGCAGTTCCAGGCGTCGCGCCATAGACAGTGTGACGCCGGTCGGAAACTGATGCGACGGCGTGACGAACGCTGCGCGTGCCCGCGGCGCTGCGCACTGGCCGGCGTCGACGATCAGACCTTGGGTGTCGACGGGGATTGCATGCGGCCGCGCTTTGGCGAGCAGCAACTGTGCGTGGGTCAGCGGATAACCGGGGTCCTCAACCCACACCTCGTCGCCGGGCGTGAGCACCACACGAATCGCGATGTCGATTGCCTGCTGGGTACCACCCGTGATGACGACCTGCTCGGGATCGCAACGCACTGCTCGCGCCACCCGCAGATAGTCACAGATGTTCGCCCGCAGTTCAGCGAGCCCGGCAGGATCCGTGTAACCGAGGTCGTTCGCTCCCAACCGACGCACAGCGCGATGCGTCAAGCTGCGCCACGTCTCGGCCGTGCGCGCATCGATCAGTGTGCGGCCGGTGTTGAACGGGCGTGCGTCGCTTTGCACCGCCGATCGCTCGAAGTCGGGAAAGGTCTGCGCCGATGTCGGTACGGCGCGCTTAATCGCGCGCGGAGCGCCGCGCAGTCGTGATGGCAGCCCAGTCAACTGAGTCGAGATGAACGTCCCCGAGCCCCGGCGGCTCTCGACATATCCTTCGGCGAGCAGTTGCTCATATGCCGAAACAACAGATGCACGGGCCACACCGAGCTTCGATGCCATAGCCCGGGAGGATGGCACGCGTGTGCCCGGACAGAGTGCTCCCGACAGCACGGCCGAGCGCACCTGCATGTAGATCTGCCGGGTGAGCGGCGTGCGGCTTCCCCGGTCGAGTTGCCAAGCATAGAGGTCGGCCCATCCGCGCGAGATCATTCGAGTGCAAGTGGTCTACTGCAGTGAGCAAAACTGGACCATCTCGCTGATCCAGTAAAGAGTTACATTTTTTGCCTGTTCCGCGCGCGTTGCATGTTTTGCAGGGATTGAGATGAAGACTGAGTCTGAACTGCTGGATTTGGCCTGGACCTACCCGCTGTTCGAGGCCCTCTATGGCCGGCGCTCGCGGCGGTTCGGTCTCGGCTTCGAGATGCCGGAGGGCCCTTTCCGCTACAAGTCCGCGCACAGGCCGGTCCCCCTGAGCGAGCTGGAGGAAGCGCTGCTGGTCGGCGCGGGCGCTGGATTCTCCGGACTCGCCTTCTGGGATCTGCCCACGCCCCCGCTGTATCGCGGCCGTGGGCGCAGCGGCCGCACATTCCCAACGACACGGCCCGGCGGCCACACCGCGCTGTTCTTCACCAACGACGAAGGCTTCTATGTCCTTGATGCCAATGTCGCGGCGAGCAAGCTGCGCGAGATCGAGACACCGGATGAGCGTGGCAAGCTCCTCGAAGCATACCGCGCACAGCGTCGTCTGCTGCGCGGTGGCCGCCTCGACATCCCACGCCGCGTGCCGCCGCTGAGTGGGCACGACCTTTGGGATTCGAATCAGCCCGGTTCGACGCTGTTCCTGCCAGTTTGCGACGTGAGCGCGTCGCTGATCTCATTGATCGCACAGTTTGTCGATCCTGCGCTGCGCCGTTACGCAGCCCCGGGTGGCGGTATGAGTATTGTCGACGACCGCCACGGCTCTCGCCCAGCCGGCACTCAACCCTGGCTCAGGGACGGGTTCCTCAATGCCGAACGGATACTGCCGCTGTCGATCGTCGAGCGGCAGGCCTGCTACTACACGTTCAGCGAACCGGCGGCGATCTGCCAGAACATGTTCCTGGCAACCGAGGCTCTGGGGCTGGGCGGATGGAAGCACTGCGGATTTCTCTCGCTCGAGATTCTCGAACGAATGGGCTTCCACATCGTGGCGCCGAGTGGCGCATCGGCATTCGGTAATTCCGTCGGGCTAGAAGGCGTGTTCGAGGCAAGCTGTCCGCCCTACTACCCCAGCATGGATGCAGCCGTTGACGCGCTGTTTCCGCCGCCGTCACAGGGCAGCAATGAAACTAGGCCCGTACCGCACCGCATCTCAGAGAGCGAGTATCGCGCGGGCGCGATCCAGATCAGCGCGGAAGGACTCGCCTGCACCAAGGCGATTTGCAACTACATCTACGACACTTACGGCCGATTTCCCGGCGGCGCTGATGCGATGCACCTCATGTGGGTGATGCAGGCGCACCACATCGACACCGATTACTACGGCCGGTTCTTCGGCCTCGGTGCCTACGGAGCGGCGCACGCGACCCACATGGCGACCTGGCACCCCTGAAATCGGCGCCGCCGTGATCGAAGACGCGCCGCGTATCGTTTGGCACCGCATATGTCACTTCCTGGGAGTTCGCGACGGATCGCAGGATGACGACCAAACGGGCGCTTTCGGGGAGAAGCGGACATGCTCGCCTGGCGCAATGCCGCACGTTTCGCGCGTGGAGAAAACAAGGTTGCGCAGGCAGCTCCAGACGCTACGGTGCAGCCCATCAAATGAGCGATCAGATTTCGTGGTACGTCGAGTTGGCGGTCAAACCCAGCCAGCTCGACAACTTTCAAGCGCTGACTGGCGAGATGGTGAAAGCCACTCGGCGCGAACGTGGCGTCTTGGCTTACCAACGATTTGTTAGCGCCGACTGCAAGCTCGTCCTCCTCTACGAGCGGTATGCAGACTCGGCTGCGGCGTTGGCACATTTGCGAAAGTCGAGAAGCACTTCGCGAGGCGATTCTCGGAAATGGTGGACCGAACACGCTTCACCGTACTCGGTAATCCAAGCGATGAGTTGAGCGCCCTGCTTGACGGATATGGTGCGACGTACCTGAAACCTTTCGCCGATTTCGCGTACTGGGCATAGATGTATTCCATCTCTGCCGGCGAGCGCCTATTTTGCGGCCGGTTAGGCGGCGGCAAAACCCATCGCCTCGGGAAGCCGCGCGGCGCCGTGACAAACCGCTGTTTAGCGCAATTGCGTCTCCGGCCCGCTGCGGTAAATTGCACCGAACCAGCAACGTCTCAGGTGTGCGAGCACGCAGTGGCGCTCAAAAGTGTCTCGAAAGCATGTTCGGTCTTGTTGTTAATCCCGCTCGCGGCGGCCGCCGCCGGCTGCTCAGAATTCGGATTTGGGCGGGATAAGGCCGTCGATCCCAACCTCTTCCCGGAAAACTACAAGAAGGACGTCCTGGCATACGTAGAAAATCATCCGGCTGAACTACTCAACGCGCGCGATGCCGCGATCTCGGCGCCCGCGCTCAGACAATTCGGCACGGAAAGCCGATATTTCAGCTGTCTTCGCGCCGATGCACCGGATTTGCGCAAAGAGAAGGTGGTGATCTTCTTCTCCGGCCGCATCAATCAATTCGTCGACGCTGAGAGCAACCAGTGCAGCGCGGTCCAGTATCAACCGTTCCCCGAGCTATTGGCGCAGCTGCGCGAGTTGAAACAGAAGAAATGAGCGCAAACAGGATCAGGCAACGGTCAGCGCATGGCGGATCATGCGCGCGATTTCCGCCTTGCTGTACGGCTTGGCAAGCAGGAGCACGCCGGCATCGAGGCGGCCGTGATGGAAAATCGCGTC
>DATFQX010000287.1:0-3034 GCA_035263865.1 Xanthobacteraceae bacterium | reverse complement strand
TTCAGCAGCCATTGAATCCCCAAGGCATCACGGTCGAGGATTTCCTCATCGGTCTCCAGCGCAACGATAATGTCTCGATCCGGCTTGTACCCCTCCTGCATGTAGCGGATCAGGTTCGCAACAAAGGCCGCCGCCATGAACTTGTCATCGGCCGTGCCGCGTCCGTAGAAATAGCCGTCCTTCTCGATCAGTTTGAACGGATCAACCGACCAGTCCTCGCGTCTCGCCTCAACCACATCAAGATGCGCGAGCAGTAGGATCGGCTTGCGCGCACCCGTCCCGCGCAACCGCGCCACCAGATTACCCTTGCGTGGTGCGGGCGTGAACACTTGGACATCCGATTCGCTGAAGCCCGCGGTGCGAATTCGTGCGGCCATGGCCTCGGCGGCGCGCGCGGTGTCGCCTGTTGCGGTGACCGTATTGATCTCGACAAGCTCCTTGTAGATGTCGAAGGCCAGTTGCTGTTGAGCGGTGCGCGACTGGGCACGTGCCGGCTCTCCGAAGTAAGCCCAATACACGAGAGCTATTGCCGCCAGAATAACCGAGAACAGTCGTCGCATCGTTTCTTCCTCTGAACTACTCCCTGCCGCCAAGGCGGCACCAGAGCACGAGGATGGTCGTCCGCTGCAAGCGAGGCATGCGCGATTACTTCCGCAAGCGCAGATGCAAGATCCGCGTCGAGCGCGCCATGCGTTCATCGACGACTGGCGTACGTTTGCGGCTCCAAAGTTGACTCTGAAAATACATCGTGGGAGTGCTCACGGGTTCGCGTTTATCACATCCGTCACACGCCGGTGCTTATCGATCATATTCGCGGCGCGCCGGGCCGACAGAATGGCGCCCTCCTGCCAGGGGCCGATCCGGCTCAGATGTTCACCGGCGAAGTAGAAGGGGCCGTCCGGCGTATTGAGGAGAGAGTACTCGCTCTCCCGGCCAATGCGGAATCGCGCGGCGAAGCCGAGGCTGTAAGGCATCTTGCTCCAGGCAACTGCCATTGGCTTCTCGAGCTCCCGGCTCCGGCCGGGATGCAAACCCTCGACTGCTGCGCGCGACAAGTCGAACTGTTCGGGCAGCGGCCTGCTTGCTAGTTCGTCCGCTTGCCCGCCGATCGCATAGGCGCCAAGCAAAATCCCCTTCGCCAAGAAGAAGCGGTCGCTGGGATACCAGACCTGGGTGGTCGGACGTTTCGTCCATGAAATTCCGCCGTAGATGTGCTCGTCGGCTTCCCAGAACCGGCGCGACTGCCACGCGATCTTGACGGCGTTGGCGTAATCAACGTCGCGGATGGCGGCCCGATAGGCGGGTGAAAAATCGCATTCGATGCCCTGCAAGACCTTGAGTGGGATTGTCACAATGCAATAGGCCGCCTCGATGGCGTTGTGCCTACCGGCTTGCTTGTCGACGAACGATATGCTCACGCCGTCGTTGGTGCGGCGGATGGCAGTGACCTCGCTGCCAGGGCGGACGACGTGGCCGAGCTTCTTCGCAAACGCCTGCGCGATGCGGTCCATGCCGCCGACCGGTTGAAACATTGTGGCCTGCTGCGCGAAATTCTCCTCGAACAGCATGGCGGTCCACATGTCGGCGTCGAGCAGCACGCCGAGGGGCACGGGATCGCGTCTTACGCCGGCCTCCTCGGCCGGGCCTGGCAGGGTTTTGTAGCCCGAGCGCGTCGAGCCTTCGTAGCGCAGATCCGGCGACAGGTCCCCATAATGCTGCAGAAAGGTGAGCATCCGCTCTTTGTCGTGCGCGGACAATTCCTCGTCGAGCGCGCCGCGGTTGATCGCCTTGCCGAGCAGCTCGGAGATTTCCCCGCGGGCGTCGTTGATCGCTTGGCGCAGCTCGATCGGCTGGCCCTCGTTCACTGCCGGATTGTGCAGCAATGCACCGCGATTGGTATTAATCTCGACCTCGAGGGCGATGCCGAGCTCTCGGCAATAACCGAGAATGGCTTGATGATGGCTGGGAAGCCGCGCCGGGCCCGCATTCCAGTACAGGCCCTCGTCGAAGTCGCAGATCTGGCGTGAGCCGTCAGTCATATCGACCCTGGAGCCGGGTCGGAGGGTCCAGTTGCGGCCGCCCACGCGATCACGGGCTTCGAGCACCACACAATCATATCCGGCCTTGCAGAGCTCGTAGGCCGCCGAGAGCCCGGCCATCCCGGCGCCAAGGACGATGACCTTGGTTCCGTGACGGGTGCCGGGCTCGAGCGCCAGCGGCTCCGCGACGGCGGCCGCGCCGAGGAGGCCCATCGCCTGCATGGTGAGGTAGGTAGCGCGATAGCCGCCAGCCTGCGCGACCCGACGAAGGAAGTCCCGACGGGTCCCGCTCATCTTAACCTCGCGCTTTTTTGCCGCGTATCGAGCGTTGCTGCGCCCGCCCCGTGAGCGGTCAAGCTGTGGCACAGCGTGATGAACTCGCGCCGTTTCATTGCGATAACCCGCAAGCCCAAGGAACATGCGGAGTATAGCAGGTCACGGCCGTGCATCGCAGCAAAAGCGGCCTGCTCATGTCCGCTTTAGGTCCTTTGTCCGCTTTGCCGCCGAAAGCGGACATGCGGGACGTGGGCTTCATCTCGCCTTAATGGCTATACCGCGGCGACGATGCTTTGCTTGCTGCTCCGCGGTCATGCCGATGCCGGTATCGGAGACGGCGAACTCGACGAAACTGCTGCCATTGCTGACCTTGCGTGCCGCAAGCTTGACCTCGCCCGCTTTGGTGAACTTGCAGGCATTGCTGAGGAGATTGAGCAGGATCTGCCGCAGCCGCATGGGATCGACGGTCGGTGCTCCGAGGTTCTCTGGAGCGTCAACGACGAGGCGGTTCTTGTTCTGCTCGGCAAGCTGTCCGGCGGTGCCGATGACGTCGTTGATCAGCGGTTTTAGCTGCACGCTTTTCGGGTTGAGCTCGAGCTTTCCGGCCTCGATCTTCGACAGGTCGAGCACCTGGTTGATGAGGCCAAGAAGGTGAGTACCAACGCGGTTCACGCGGCGCAGCGGTTCCAGCGCCTTTTCCGTGCCGACGCGCGCGCGCG
>DATFQX010000286.1:0-2484 GCA_035263865.1 Xanthobacteraceae bacterium | reverse complement strand
CCGGCCGAGGATCACGGCGAGCGGCAGCGACATCAGGATGAACACCACCAGCGCATAGGGCGGGAATACGGTCACGCGCCAATCCTTGTGGTCACGAAAGCGCATTTCCTCGTCGGTGAAGAATTGATGGTGGTTGAGCGTGTGACGCTCATAGATCGCGCGCAGGCCCTTGATGTTCACCGGCCGGTGCATGACGTACTTGTGCACCGCCCACTCGAACAGGTTGGTGAAGAGGAAGGTGATCGGCACGGTGAGCCACTCGAGCGCGGTCACGTCGTGGATGTGTTCGATGTAGATGTAGAACGCCGCCGCGCCCATCGCGTAGATGATGGCGATGTGAAAGTACCCGTCGTACCATCCCATGATGCGGGAACGGTACTCCTGCCGAAAATCGATCTGGCGCTGGCTGATCATGGGTTATTCCTCCTGCCGCCGGCAAGGAGCGGCGCGATCGCGGTACTGGCTGATATATCACACATCTATCACACTGAGGAGCCCCCGTTCAATCGGCTTTCGCCGCCGGCGGCAGCCGACGCTCCGCCGACAATGCGCGCCACGACCGGGTCGCTGGCGGCCGCTTCCGGCTTGCCGGCAAAAATGACCTCGCCACGCTCGATCACGTAGAGCCGGTCGGCGAAATCCGGCACGTGATGGATGTTGGACTCGGCAATGAACAGCGCATGGCCGAAGGCGCGGATGCTGGCCAGGCCCTGGATGATCGACGGCACGACCACCGGCGAGAGCCCTTCGGTGGGCTCATCCAGCAGGAGCAATTTCGGGCCGAGCGCGAGCGCGCGCGCGATCGACACCATCTTGCGCTCGCCGCCGGACAGCGCGTGCCCGCCGCGCGCGCGGTAGCGCTCGAGCGCGGGGAACACGCGGTAAGCCTCTTCGATCCTCGTCGCCGCCGGTCCCGCCTTGGGATGCACCCAGGTCGGCAAGGCAATGTTCTCCGCCACCGTCAACTCCCCGAAGACCTCGCTCTCCTCCGGCGCGAAGGCGACGCCGAGGCGCGCGATCTGGTAAGGCCGCAGCCCCACGAGGTCGACGCCGTCAAAGGTGATTGCGCCGGCCGCCGGCTTGCGAAAGCCCATGATGGTACGGAACGTCGTGGTCTTGCCTGCGCCGTTGCGGCCGACCAGGTACACCAGCTCGCCCGCCATGATCTCAAACGAGATGCCGCGCAGCACGCGGCTGCCTTGCACGTTGACGCTCAGGTTCTGCGCGCTCAGCATCAACGCCTCCTGCGCGTTCCGATCACGTTCTCGATGAGCTGCGGATCGGCGAAGAACCGCTCAGGCGGCAAGTCTGCCAACACGCGCCCTTGCGAAAGCGCGATGATCCGCTGCGAATAGGCGGCGACCAGATCCATGTCGTGTTCGACCAGCAGGATGCTTTGCACGCCCGCGCGCTTGGCGGCCGCGATCAGGGTGCGCATGATCCCGTGCTTTTCGGCGGTGGAGACGCCGGAGGTCGGCTCGTCGAGCAGGATGATGCGCGGATCGAGCGCAAACGCGGATGCGACGTCGAGCAGCTTTTTTTCCCCCTGCGACAAGGTCGCGGCCGGGGTCCCCAGCCGTTGCGCGAGGCCAAAGATGTCGGCTACTTCGGCAACCCGTGCACCGATCGCTTGATCCGTCGCCAGGCTCGCGAACAGTCGCCAGCGCTTCTTCTGCCTCGAGACGACCGCCGCCGCGATCGTTTCCGCCACCGTGAGCTGCGGGAAAATCTGGATGAGTTGGAACGAGCGCACCAGACCGCGCTCGGCAAGGCGTACCGGGCCGATCCCCGCAATGTTCTCGCCCATGAACAGCACCTCGCCCGTGGTCGGGGTGAGCAGGCCGGTGAGCAGGTTGACCAACGTGGTCTTGCCGGCGCCGTTCGGCCCCACCACGGAGACGACTTCGTCCGGGCGGATGGCGATGCTGATCTCTTCGAGCGCGCGCAGCGCCCCGTAGCACTTGCTGACGCTTTTGGTTTCGAGCAGCGCCGTCATGCGGTTGTCCCCGCGCGAGTCCGGCGCAGGCCGTCGGCAAGCCCGGCAAGTCCGTCGGGAAAGGCGATGACGATAACGGCGAGAACGGCGCCGAGAATGAAGCGCCAGTACTGGGTCAGCGATTGCAGCTGATCCTGCAGCAGCGTGAACGCGAACGCGCCGATGATCGGGCCGAAGAAGTTGGAAAAACCGCCGAGCACCGTCATGAACACGAGCTGGCCCGATTGCGTCCAGTAGACGAGCTCGGGGTCGGCCAGTCCCACGCGAAAGCCGAGCATCGCTCCGCCGGCTGCGCCGTATGCCGCCGAAATGACAAAGGCGGCGAGGCGAGCGCGGTGCACGTGAACGCCGAGATATTCGGCCTTGCGCGCATTGTCACGCACCGCTTTGAGATGCAGGCCGAAGGGTGAATGCACGATACGCCACATCATGGCGGCGGCGATGATGAGGAGCGCGAGGCCGTAGTAATAGAACGGCCCGGCCAAGAA
>DATFQX010000285.1:0-3141 GCA_035263865.1 Xanthobacteraceae bacterium | reverse complement strand
GCTCTCCGACGTCTTCGGCACGATCGCCACGCGACCCAAGGGGCCGCTGTGGAGGAAGCTCATCGCCTTTCTCGGGCCGGGCTATCTCGTCGCCGTCGGCTACATGGATCCGGGAAATTGGGCGACCTCGCTCGCCGGCGGATCGAAGTTCGGTTACGCGCTGCTCACCATCGCGCTGCTTTCGAACCTCATGGCGATCCTGCTGCAGGCGCTGTGCGCGCGGCTGGGCATCGGCGCCGGCCGCGATCTGGCGCAGGCCTGCCGCGATGCGTTCCCCCGCGCGGTGGCCTGGCCGTTGTGGGTGCTGGCGGAGATCGCCATCTGCGCGACCGACCTGGCCGAGGTGATCGGCACCGCCATCGGCCTCAATCTCTTGTTCAAAATCCCGCTGGAAATCGGCGTCGTCATCACCGCGCTCGATGTGTTCCTCATTCTGGCAATGCAGCGACTCGGCTTTCGCTGGATCGAATCCTTCGTCGTAGCCTTGCTCGGTGTCATCGCCGCCTGCTTTGCCGTCCAAATTGCGCTTGCCCACCCGGACTGGCGCGGCGTGATCCTTGGTTTCGCGCCCACGAGCGAAATCGTGACCAATCCGGAGATGCTTTACCTTGCCATCGGCATCATGGGAGCAACCGTGATGCCGCATAACCTCTATCTGCACTCCGGCGTGGTGCAGACCCGCCGGTTCGGCGACACGGTCGAGGACAGGCGCGAGGCGATCAAGCTCGCCACGCTCGACTCTACGATCGCGTTGATGTTTGCGCTGCTCATCAACGCGTCGATCCTCATTCTCGCGGCCGCCACCTTCAACAAGGCGGGCAAGACCGATGTCGCCGAACTCGACCAAGCACATGCGTTTTTGGCGCCGCTCCTCGGCTCCGCGATCGCGCCCACGCTGTTCGGGATCGCGCTGTTGTGTTGCGGCATGAATTCGACCGTGACCGCTACGTTATCCGGGCAAATCGTGATGGAGGGCTTCATCGATATCCGCCTACCGGCTTGGGCGCGGCGGCTCACCACCCGGGCGCTCGCCATCATCCCAGCCGCCATGGTCACGATTTGGTACGGTGAGGCCGGGACGGCGAAGCTTCTGATTCTCAGCCAAGTGGTGCTGGGCCTCGCCCTGCCATTCTCCGTCGTGCCGTTGGTCATGTTCACTGCTGACCGCAGGAAGATGAAAGCGCTGGCTTCGCCACGGTGGGTCACGGCGCTGGCGGCCCTCGTGGCTGCCATCATCATCGCGCTCAACGTAAAGCTGATCGCTGATCAGATTTTGGGCTAGACGACGGCGCCTCTAGCGTTCCACCCGCTTCCAGCCGTCGGGCGTGAGCCGCTCCTGCGGCAGGAAACGGCCCTTATAGTCCATTTTGCGCGAGCCCTCGACCCAGTAGCCGAGGTAAACGTACGGAAGCCGAATCTCGCGCGCGCGCGTGATGTGGTCGAGAATCATGAAGGTGCCGAGCGAGCGCGACGCCTGGTCGGAGTCGAAGAACGAGTAGACCATGGAGAGGCCGTCACTGAGCACATCGGTGAGCGCGACCGCGAGCAGTTCTCCGCGGCCGCGCGCGTTGATGGCGGTATCGGGGCCGCGGCGCCGGTATTCGACCACACGGGTCTCGACATGGCTGTCCTCGACCATGATGGCGTAATCGAGCACCGTCATATCCGCCATCCCGCCGTCGCGGTGGCGCGCATCGAGATAGGAGCGGAACACCGAATATTGCTCGGAGGTCGGCACCGAGGCGCGCATTTCGCCCACGAGATCGCGGTTACGGTCGAGAATTCGCCGCATGCTCCGCGTCGGTCGAAAATCTGCCGCCACGACCCTGACCGAGATGCAGGCGCGGCAGTTCTCGCAGGCCGGCCGATAGGCGATCGACTGGCTGCGGCGGAAGCCGCCATGGGTCAGCAGATCATTGAGCTCGGCGGCCCGCTCGCCGACGAGATGCGTGAACACCTTGCGCTCCTCCTGGCCCGGCAAATAAGGGCAGGGCGAGGGCGCGGTGAGATAGAACTGCGGCGTGTTGCGTGAGTGTTGGGTCACGGCAGGCTCGAACCGGCACCATTCGGTTTGCCGACGTCTCTAGGATCGCGCGCGCAACGCGTTTCGTCAAATCCCTTGTACTCAGCGGGGCGCGCGGCGCAATGCGTCGGCGCGAACGCGATTGTTGATGACGATCGTGCCGACCAGCATGTCGTGCAGGAGCCGGCGGCGGTCGTTGAAGAAGGCCACCAGAAGGATCAGCGGCGTCAGGAACGAAACCGTGAACCAGTAAGCGATCGCATGCACCGCGCCCAGCACGAAATAGGCGGGCGCCCCGTACCAAGTGCGCATTTCGATATCCAGTGCGCGCATCCCGATGGTCGCCGATGCCGGGCTGCCGAAAGTCAGGCCGTAGTAGCAGATCGCCCAGATCACGGTCGCGGGTGACAGCAGCCAGAACAGGACCCAGCCGAGCCCGAGCGTGACGAGACCGAAGATGAAGATGAAAACCGCGGCAAGCAGCACCGGAATGGCGATGATGACGACGTCAATGACGAATGCGATACAGCGGCGCGCCAACACGCCTTCGAACAGCTCCGGATTCGCGGTCGGGTCGTAGGCGTGGGGCTTGACCTCGATCGACACCCCTATCTTTCTCGGTCCGCCGTCGGTCATGACCAAATGTCCTCGTTGTCTATCCTTGCTATGCTCCGACTCCGCCGTGCGGGTGCAGCATAGATGGTCTTTGCGCCGGAGGCACGCCATTTGCGCTGATGCGCCACACGCTGGTGCCAAGCGGGCCGCGTCGGCGGCGGAATGAGGTCGGGCATGAGCGTCACTGTGGCCGACATTGAGGCAGCGCGGCGTACCATCGCGGACCAGGTGTTGCGCACGCCGATGCTTCCGGCGCCCAAGCTCTCGGCGCTGACCGCTGCCGAGGTCTACGTCAAATACGAAAATCTCCAGGTTACCAACTCGTTCAAGGATCGCGGCGCCCTCAACAAGCTTGTATCGCTGAGCGCATCCGAGCGCGGGCGCGGCGTCATCGCCATGTCGGCGGGCAACCACGCGCAGGCGGTGGCCTATCACGCGGCGCGGTTGGGAATTCCGGCCACCATCGTCATGCCGGTGACGACTCCATTCGTGAAGGTGGAGGC
>DATFQX010000284.1:0-2829 GCA_035263865.1 Xanthobacteraceae bacterium | reverse complement strand
GCGCTGCTCAGCTCAAGTTGGGTGGCGCGACGAGACTCTGTCCACGCCAGAGTATTTGATGATAATTTTTTATCGTATTTCGTAAGGGACATTTCGTTAGCTGTGAAGGTTTCTCTGACGCCTGTATGACTGGGCCATCTACATGCAGCAACAGCAGGCGTCAGAGAAGCGCCAAGGCACGAAATCGCGGGGAGGTGAGCACCCGGGCGCAGCGCGCGCCTATGGGGATTTGACTGGGCGTGCGGTGATTGCGCTCATGGACGCGGAAGGCGGATTGCTAGCTTGCTTGGAAAGGTCGATGCGGGAGAGTGGGGCGCGGCCGCGTTCGAGGGAGCAACGAAGGGCGAAAGGGGCGATTGGGTGGGAGCTTTTAGGCGGAGGAGGCATGATGGCGCACAGGTCTGCTGTTCCGGCTCCTGACCAGCGAGGTGAACGGATGGCATTGCGGTGCTGAGAGGCGGGAAATCTGATCATGAGGTGTCGAAGGGGGTTATTCGTTGTGGCGCAGTTGGCTGGTTAATCGGTTGACAGCCGGCCTGGAAGGTCTCGATGACGATCATGCGCCCGCCGCAGCGCGGACAGGGTCAGGGCAATACGCGAGCGTCATCCGCGGCCATCTTGTGCTCATCGGCCTCCTTCACGTGTGGGGGAACATTCAAGAGCTCACGCGCCCGGTCGATGTTCTCGGCCCGGTTGCCGTTGGCAAACAAGCCATAATGGCGGATGCGGTGGAAACCTTTTGGCAGGACGTGCATGAGGAAGCGGCGAATGAACTCGTGGGGATGGAGCGTCATCGTCTTCCAGCGATCGGGGCCATCAAGCCGATAGTCCTTCCAGCGGAAGGCGACGCCACCATCGTCGGCGGCGACGAGGCGCCGGTTGGAGATGGCGACGCGATGCGTGTAGCGTGACAGATAGCGCAGAACCGGTTCCGGGCCAGCGAAGGGCTCCTTGGCATAAACGACCCATTTGAGTTTCCTCAGCGGCGCGAGGAAGGTTCTAAAGGTTTTGATGGCGGCAAGGCTTGCGTGATTAGCGAAGAACTTCAGGTGGTTGGCTTTATGCGCCGCGATCAGCATTTTGAGAAACCGGTGCCGGAACAGGCGTGAGAGGACGCGGACGTGCACGAGGAAGTCCGGACGGCACGGCACCCAACGCGATCGATCCTGCGAGAGGCCGCCGCCCGGCACGATCATGTGCACATGGGGGTGATGGGTCATTGCCGAACCCCAGGTGTGCAGCACCGCGGTGAGGCCGATGCGAGCGCCGAGATGCTTTGGATCTTCGGCGATCGTGATGGTCGTCTCGGCAGCGGCCTTGAACAGCAGGTCGTAGATCACGCGCTTGTTGTGATAGGCGATATCGGCGATCGGGGCCGGCAAGGTGTAGACGACATGGAAGTACGGGACTGGCAGCAGCTCCGCTTCCCGCTCGGCCAGCCATTCACGAGAGGCTGCCGCCTGACACTTCGGGCAGTGCCTATCGCGGCAACTATTATAAGAAATGACCGTGTGGGCGCAGCCCTCGTTCTCGCAGCGCGCAACATGCCCGCCGAGCGCCGCCGTGCGGCAGCTCTCGATGGCACTCATGACCTTCAGTTGCTCCAGGCTGATATGGCCGCGGTTGGCCTGACGCCAAGCGGGACCGTGGTCGCGGAAGATCTCCGCGACCTCCAGCCGTGACCGAGCCATGCCGGCGGCGTTACACCTTGGGGCTCCGGCGCTTCTTCTTTAGCCTGCGGTGCTTGGAGCCGAGATGTTTGAGCGGACTATCGATTGCCGCGATCCGACCTGTGGCAACGCGCGTATAGCGTGCCGTCGTCTCCGGCTTGGAATGTCCGAGAAGGGCTTGAATATAACGAAGGTTGGTCCCCTTCTCGAGCAGTTCTGTCGCGAAGGAATGTCGAAGGGAATGCAGGCTGACCCGCTTGGTAATGCCGGCGGCCGCTTTCGATTCATGAAAGAGGCGGCTCAACTGGCGGTAAGTAAGATGCTGACCTTGCCGACGGCCAGGGAATAGCCAACGCTCCCCTACGGGCACGCCCGCGTCAAAGCGTGTCGGGCGTACTTTCCACCACTGTCGCAACAACACGAGCAACTCTGGCGGCAGCATGACGTGCCGGTCCTTGTCCCCTTTGGACTGCACGATGCGAATGATCATCTGCGCGCTGTCGATGTGACCATCTTTGAGCCGGACAATCTCGCCGGCGCGAAGCCCGCAGCCATAGCCGAGGGAGAGCATCACTTGATCCCTGAGGCTGCTAGCCATGGTAAGCAGTCGCTCGGCCTCGTTGGGGCTCATGGTGAGCGGTAGCTTCTCCGGCTCCTTCAGGTGGTAGATCTCGGCCGCCAGATCGTGCCGCCTCAGCGTGACGCGGAACAGGAACCTCACGCCTGTCATGATGCGATTGCGATTGCAGATGCTGATGCCGGACTCGGCCAAATGCAGTTGGAAGCGGCGAATGTCGTCGGCGGTTGCCGTGTCGGGGGAACGCTTGAGGAATGCCGCAAAGCGCTTGCAGCTAGAGATGTGGCTGCGCTGTGAATGGGGCCCGAGCTTGCGTGCGGCCATGTCCTCAATCATGCGCTGACGCAGCGGGCTGACGGTGGTATCGGTACTCATGGGGAGCTTCTCCTGTGAGGTTACTGAGACCTCGATCTTTCCTCAGGAAGGGGCTCCCCACCCCAATGATCTCCTCTCAAGTGGTTACACAGCCCTCGATCGAGCACCCCGCGCAGCGGCTATCGCGGCAGCGATTTAGTGCGTTGGCAGATTGTGTTGCAAAAGTCCCAGCTGGACCTCCGACGCGCAGATGCTCAGCATCCACCT
>DATFQX010000283.1:0-28858 GCA_035263865.1 Xanthobacteraceae bacterium | reverse complement strand
TGGAGCGTTTCAGGATTTTCGCGGACGTATTTGTCAGTTGCTATGAAGGTCGCGTAGTCGGCAAATCCTACGGTTTCGCCGACCGAAGCCATGAAATGCGCCTTGCCGTCGAGTTCGAGCTGCGAGGGCTCGGGCTCGAGGCTACGTCGCGATGAGAATCGGCAATCGGCATTTAACCTCGACCTGCGCAAAACGCTACTGTCGCCCTCCCGGTGGCATCCTGTCGCGACCGTGTTGATCCAGTTCGAGCAACCCATTAGCGCTGCGTAGGCTACGCCGCGATTACCCCAAAGACGCAATCAGTCCTATTGGCTTCCACCGCCTCATCCAGCGCGTCGGCGAGGCTGCCAAGATGCCTTTCCCGATCCACCCACACATGCTGCGTCATGCCTGCGGGTTCAAGCTCGCCAACGCGGGCCTTGCAGCACTATCTCGGGCACAAGAACATCCAGCACACTCTCAGGTACACCGAGATGGCGCCCGACCGTTTCAAGGACTTTTGGAGAGGCTGACCTTAGGCCTTGGGCATCTTGGTGCCCCTTCCGGGCGCCGGCAAGCTCGGGACGACTTCCGCTTCCCCCTCAATCACCTTAGCGTTGGCGCCGAGGCCGGCGGCGCGCTGTGCCATCAGGCTTTCAATGGCTTCCAGGGTTCGTTCGAGCAGCTCGTCCGTCATCGCCTTGACGCCGCCAGAATGCTCCAACTTCATCTCGCGCGGCACGAGCATTGCGCAGACCTTCAAATACGCAGCCGGGGACTCGCGCCGCACCCGCTTGAAAACCTCCCGCCCATGCTGCTGCCAATCTTCCGCCAGATCGAGCAGAAAGCGCTTGTTGAACGCTCGGCGCGTAGCCTCCGGTGACCCACCAGGGTTTCCAGAGAACCCCGGCGCGAACCTGCCGTTGATGCGGCCATTGACCTTGGGAGCGGTGTTTGGCTCAGTGCTCGCGTTCATTGTCTTCGCCTGGTTCTGAGACCGAGGTGTACCTGATTCGGGGCGAGTCTCGGCCGTGCCCCGGCGTCCGGCCGTTTATTCTTTTGGCTCGATGACTGTTGGGAGTGCTGCTGGACGGCAACGCAAGTGCGCGGTTGACACTGCGCCGGAAAACCTTTGCGGGTCAAAGCTGCCGCGGGTGGTGGTTTGCCAGGGCAAGACCTTGAAAATGCAGGCAGGCTCTATTTTTGCCCCAATTTTGGCCATTAGCTGGAGCGTCGGCCTCGGCCAAATGGGGAAAGCCGGTCCGTTCAAATTGCAGGGGATCATCTGGGGGCTCGAGACATGTCTTTCGTTCGCCTGTGTGCTGTTGCGGCTGTCGCACTGTGGGTGGCGGCGTGCGCCGGCACTCCCGAAACTGGCCAGGGACCAAAGGAAAATACCGGCACGCTCGTCGGCGCTGTTGCCGGCGGTCTGATCGGTTCTCAGTTTGGCGGTGGGACTGGCGAGCGCATCGCGGCTGGTCTTGCGGGCGCTGCGATCGGCGGCCTCATCGGCAATCGCATCGGTGCCGGGATGGACGATGATGATAAGCGGCGTGCCTATGCGGCGCAGATGCAAGCGCTTGAGGCCGGGAAATCGGGTGTGGCGGTGGCCTGGAAGAACCCCGATTCCGGCCGCTATGGATCAGTTGTTCCGGGCCCCGCCTATCAGTCTAATGGATTGCAGTGCCGCCCCTACACGCACACGATTTATATCGATGGACGGCCGCAGGTCGCCCGCGGCAACGCTTGCCGCAGTCCGGATGGTACCTGGACTGCGGTCGGCTGATCGCCACCGGGCTCTCCTCCCTCGGTAACGGGTAGCCGGTGCGTGAGGAGCGGCGCAAAGCGGAAATCTGGCAAGCAGTTGGCGGGTGCACCAGGCAGCTGCCGTATCGGCGTTGCAGAAACGCCGGATTTCGTCCTCATCGCCGTGGAAGCTATTCTGGTTACGGCAAATTTACGAGTTCCCGCTTCCCCATGTCGCGGCTTTGATGGACGTTTCGCCGTTGCAGTGGGACCGTGTTTGTCGTGATGTAATCGCGCTCGGCGCGCCTCGATCAGCGGTACTCCTGCTTTCGCGCGCCTCGGCGAAGCTGATTCAATCCGACGGATTCATCGATGGCGTTGTGGTTTGGCCTCGCATTAATGACCGCAGCGGCCGTTTGGGCCGTACTTTGGCCACTGGCACGATGGCGAGGCGAATTGCATTCGGGCAGCGACGTCGCGGTTTATCGAGAACAACTCGTCGAGCTCGAACGCGATCGTGAAGCGGGCCTGATCGGGGAGAAGGAGGCAGCAGCTGCCCGCGTCGAAGTATCGCGCCGGCTCATTGCTGCGGCCGATGCACACACCGCATCTGCCAGCAGCGCGCCTTCCCCGATATGGCGACGCAGAGCGGTCGCGATTGTGGCGCTTGTGCTGCTGCCCTTTGGCGCGGCAGCGCTTTATCTCGCGCTCGGCTCGCCCTCACTGCCGGATCAGCCGCTTGCGCCGCGCCTTGCCGCTTCGCGTGAGGGTCTGTCGCTCGACACCATGGTGGCCCGGGTAGAAGGGCATCTTTCTCGTCACCCCGATGATGGCCGGGGTTGGGAGATCATCGCGCCGGTGTATCTGCGTCTCGGGCGTTTCGACGAGGCGGTGAAAGCGCGCCGCAAAGTACTTAGCCTCAACGGTGCCAGCGCCGAGCGCGAGAGCGCCTTGGGCGAGGCCTTGGTTTTTGCCGCTAACGGTCTCGTGACCGCCGAGGCGAAAGCGGCATTCGAGAGGGCGGTCTCACTCGAGGCGAACGCGATTCAGGCGCGCTACTTTCTCGGACTTGCAGCCGAGCAGGATGGTGATCGCACGCAAGCCGCCGCGATCTGGCGCGCATTGATCGAGTCGGCTCCGCCCGAGGCGCCGTGGATCGATTTGGTACGAAGCGCGCTCGTCCGCGTCGATACGACGGCCGCATCAGGGCGACAAACGAGCGAGGAAAAGATCGCGGCGTCAACCGAGCTAAGTCCTGAGCAACGCAACGCTACGATTGAAGGCATGGTCGAGCGCCTCTCGGAGCGGCTGCATCGGGACGGCGCCGATCTCGAAGGATGGCTGCGGCTCGTTCGCTCCTACATGGTGCTCGGCCAACCCGATAAAGCCCGTGCCGCTGTGGCGGATGCGCGGCGCGCGCTCGCTGGTGACGCGACGAAGTTGCGGCGTTTGGATGAACTCCTCAAAGGACTTGGCGTGGAGGGCTAGCGCTACGGACGCGCGCGTGATGACACGCAAATGACCCGCAGACAACGACGCTTCTCCCTTATCGGCGCGGCGCTTGGCGTACTTGCGCTGGCAATCGGTTTGGTCCTCAGCGCGCTCAAGGAATCCATCGTCTTCTTCAATTCACCGACCGAACTAGTCGAAAAGCACATCAAGCCAGGGACGCGCATGCGCATCGGCGGCCTAGTGAAGGAAGGCAGCATTTCGCGCGGTGAGGGCCTTGCAGTCCATTTCGAGGTGACCGACGGGACACGTAGCGTCCCAGTCGGCTATCAGGGACTCTTGCCTGACCTGTTCCGCGAAGGTCAAGGCGTGGTCGTCGAAGGTGCTCTCGATTCAGATGGGATCTTCCGCGCCGATCACGTGCTCGCCAAGCATGACGAAAGATACATGCCGAAAGCCGTCGCTGACGCATTGAAGAAGCAGGGGCATTGGAAGGACGATTATGAAAGGAAGCTCGGTGCGGCACCCGCGCGCAGGGCGGAATGAAGTATTCGCGCATCGCGCGCCATATGATCAAAAGGGCAGACCATGATAGCCGAATTCGGCCACTATGCCCTTGTGCTGGCGTTCGCATTAGCGCTCGTGCAGGCGAGCGTCCCGCTGGCTGGAGCGCGCAAGAATGATCCTGTGCTGATGGCTGTGGCCGGGCCGACGGCGCTCGCGCAATTCTGCTTCATCGCGTTCGCCTTTGCCGCACTCATAATTTGCTACGTGCGGTCCGATTTTTCCGTCCTCAACGTATTCGAGAACTCCCACTCGGCAAAGCCGCTTGTCTACAAGCTCACCGGTGTGTGGGGGAATCACGAAGGCTCGATGCTGCTGTGGGTCTTCATTCTCAGCATCTTTGGCGCGCTGGTCGCCCTGTTCGGTGCCAACCTGCCGGCACGGCTCAAGGCCAACGTGCTCGCGGTGCAGTCCTCGATCGCAGCTGCATTCCTTCTTTTCATCCTGATCACGTCGAATCCATTCCTGCGCATCCCCGAGGCGCCGTTCGAGGGTCGCGACCTCAATCCCGTCCTGCAGGATCCAGGACTCGCCATTCATCCGCCGCTGCTCTATGTCGGCTATGTCGGACTTTCGATCTCGTTTTCCTTCGCGATTGCCGCGCTGATCGACGAGCGCATCGATGCCGCTTGGGCGCGCTGGGTACGGCCCTGGACGCTGCTCGCGTGGATATTTCTGACGCTCGGTATCGCGATGGGTTCCTATTGGGCGTATTACACGCTCGGGTGGGGCGGTTGGTGGTTCTGGGACCCGGTCGAGAATGCCTCCTTGGTGCCCTGGCTAGCCGCCACTGCGCTTCTCCATTCTGCCCTGGTGATGGAAAAACGCGATGCGCTCAAGGTATGGACGATCCTGCTCGCATTATTGGCCTTCTCATTCTCGCTGATCGGCACCTTTCTCGTGCGCTCGGGCGTTCTCACGTCAGTGCACGCGTTTGCCAACGATCCGACGCGCGGCGTCTTTATCCTAGGTATCCTGGCGCTGTTCATCGGGGGCAGCCTCGCGCTCTTTGCATTGCGCGCGCCCATGCTCAAACAAGGAGGCCTGTTCGCGCCTGTTTCGCGTGAAGGCGCGCTAGTGCTCAACAATCTTTTCTTGGTGAGTGCCTGTGCCACCGTGTTCATTGGCACCGTTTATCCGCTCGCTCTGGAAGCGCTCACAGGGGACAAAATTTCGGTCGGTGCGCCGTTCTTCAACGCTACCTTCGCCCCCCTTTTCATTCCGCTCCTCGTCGTAGTGCCTTTTGGTCCGCTGCTGGCGTGGAAGCGCGGCGACCTGCTGGGTGTAGCCCAGCGGCTTGTCGGCGCCGCTGCTGTCGCCGTGATCGCCGTCGCCGTGGTCTTCGCCATGGAGGGCGGCGGACCGATTCTGGTGCCATTCGCGATCGGTCTTGCGCTTTATGTGATGGCCGGAGCTTTGACCGAAATCGTGGAGCGCACCGGCTTACTCAGGGTGCCGCTCGCGACCGCGTTTGCGCGTGCAGAGGGCTTGCCGCGATCCGCCTGGGGCGCTGCCTTCGCGCATTTTGGGCTCGGCATCACGCTGCTTGGCGTCATCGGCGAGACGCAGTGGAGTCTCGAGCGCATTGCGGAGCTCAGACCCGGACAATCGATCTCGATCCGACGCTATGACCTTCAATTCGACGGCATGGCCACGCGCCAGGGCCCGAATTACCGTGACCTTGCGGCCCATTTCACGGTACGGCGCCACGGCGATTTCGTTGGCGTGATGGAGCCGGCAAAGCGCAATTTTCCTTCGCGGGCCACCGCCACGACCCAAACTGCGCTCATGACCCGAGGCGTTTCCCAACTCTACCTGTCCCTCGGCGACGCAAATCCGGACGGCTCGCTCGCGGTGCGGCTCTATTACAAGCCACTGGTGTTGCTCATCTGGTTCGGCGCCCTGGTCATGGCCATCGGTGGTGTGCTGTCGCTCTCGGATCGGCGTCTGCGCGTGGGGGCGCCCAAACCGGCGCGGAGCAAGGCCGCACTGTCGCCAGCGGAGTAGGATCCTTGAGGCGTCTTCTTATCGTCGCACTGCTCACGCTTTTGGCTGTGCCGACTGCCATTGCTGTCGAGCCAGACGAAATCATCTCAGACCCGGCGTTGGAATCACGCGCCCGCGCGCTGTCCAAGGAACTGCGCTGTATGGTGTGCCAGAATCAGTCGATCGACGATTCCGATGCGCCGCTAGCGCACGACCTGCGTGTGCTCGTGCGTGAACGATTGCAGGCGGGCGAGAGCGACCAGCAGGTGATCGATTTTTTGGTCGCACGATATGGCGAGTTCGTGCTGCTGCGGCCGCGGTTTTCGTGGCATACCGCGCTGTTGTGGTTCGGTCCGGCAACGATCCTCATCATCGGAGCATTTGGGGTGCTCGTGTTGGCACGCCGCTACCGAGCCACTAGGGCGGCGGAGCAAGAAACGCTCACGGCGGCCGAAGCGGACCGGTTATCGGACATTTTGCGCGGCGGGCGACAATGAGCCGGTTGCGATAACTACTTGCAAACCTGCAGCTTTTCAGCCTGATCGACCTTACGAAGTTTTAATTTCGCCGACAGCGCGCGGTAAGGAAGCGCCCCCCATCTTGCTCAGGCAACGGGGCACCGCTCGGTGCCCCCGCACAGAACCATGGAGTGACCGATATGACTGCGAGCGTTCCCGCTCCGAAATCGCGCATCCTCTCCGCGCGTCGTCTCATTTTGCTGGCCGGCGTTGCCGGCCTCGGCGCGACCGTGCTGCTCGGCGGAGTTCTCCCGCGGCCGACCGACTCGGCTCTCAGCTCAGTCGCTTACGCGCAGGGCATTCAGCGCCCGATGGGATTTGCCGACATCGTCGAGAAGGTGAAGCCAGCTGTCATCTCGGTCCGCGTCAAGACTGCGGGCGGCGCCACAGTGATGGGCTTCGAGGGCGATTCGCCGTTCCCGCCAAACGTCGAACGCTTCTTCCGCCGCTTCGGCTCGCCGGAGGGACTTAATCCCGAGCAACCGCGCAGCAGGCCGCGCGAGCGCCTCGTGACCGGCCAGGGCTCCGGCTTCTTTATCAGCGCCGACGGTTACGCCGTGACCAACAACCACGTCGTCGATAAGGCCGATACGGTGGAGGTGACTGCCGACGACGGGAAAACCTACACCGCGAAGGTAATCGGTACCGATCCGCGCACCGACGTTGCACTTATCAAAGTCGAGGGCCGCAGCGATTTCCCGTATGTGCAGCTCGCCGACAAGGCGCCGCGCATCGGCGATTGGGTGCTGGCGGTCGGTAATCCATTCGGCCTCGGCGGGACCGTGACGGCCGGTATTGTTTCGGCGCGCGGCCGCGACATCGGGGCGGGACCGTACGACGACTTCATTCAGATCGATGCCCCGGTCAACAAAGGCAATTCCGGCGGGCCGACTTTCGATGTGGACGGCAACGTGATTGGCGTCAACACGGCCATCTTCTCGCCGTCGGGCGGTTCGGTCGGCATCGCTTTTGCGATCCCTGCTCCGACTGTGAAGACGGTCGTGGCCCAGCTCAAGGAGAACGGCAAAGTCACCCGCGGCTGGATCGGTGTGCAGATCCAGCCAGTCACCGCCGAGATCGCGGACAATCTTGATCTGAAAACGCCGCAGGGCGCGCTTGTGGCCGAACCGCAGGCTAATAGCCCGGCCGCCAAGGCGGGCATCATGGCCGGTGACGTTATCACGGCCGTGAATGGCAGCCCGGTGAAGGACGCCAGAGACCTCGCGAGGCAGATCGGCAGTCTGGCACCGGGTTCGACCACGAAGCTGACGGTGTGGCGCAAGGGTGAGGAGAAGGCCTTCTCGGTTGCCTTGGGCGAATTGCCCAATCAGCGGGAGGCGCGCGGGACGGCGACGCCGGACTCCTCCGGCCCAGAAGGTACGGATGTGCCGCGGCTCGGCCTCACGGTCGTGCCGGCCGGCCAAGTCGCCGGTAGCGGCTCGGAAGGGGTAGTCGTCACCGAGGTCGACCCCAACGGGGTTGCCTCCGATCAAGGCGTCAAGACCGGTGATGTCATTCTCGAGGTGGGCGGCAAGAAGGTTGCCAATCCCTCCGATGTACGCAGCGCGCTGGGAGAAGCGCAGAAAGAGGGCAAGCGCACGATCCTCATGCGGGTGAAGTCGGGTGACGCGACGAGGTTCGTCGCGCTGCGCCTCGGCAAAGCCTGAGCGAGAATGGGGCGCACCGCCGGCATCCGTCGCCCCCGCCGGCGGTTCGTACCAGGGGGACGGGCCTTACGCCCGTCCCCATCCCTCCCGCCTCAGTGCCCATCGCCCCACCCGTGCGGAACCTGGTCGAGAGGCTGTGCCGCCGCCCTCGCATTTCTCGGGTCGCATCCTCTATCGGGCCCGATGCCAGGACAGTGTGAAATAGTGCCGCTATGATTGATGCAGTCCAGTACGGTTCGACGGTAAGGAACGTCGCTTATCCGAGAGACGGTGGATTCAGCATGCGTCTTCTGATCATCGAAGATGACCGCGATGCCGCCGACTACCTGGTAAAGGCATTCCGCGAGGTCGGGCATGTTGCCGATTTGGCAGTGGATGGCGAGGAGGGACTCGCCCATGCGGTCGACGGCCAATATGACGTGCTGATTGTCGATCGTATGTTGCCCAAGCTTGATGGGCTGGCGGTCATCGGCACGCTGCGAAGCAAAGGCATCGAGACTCCTGCACTCATTCTTTCCGCGCTGGGCCAAGTCGACGACCGGGTGAAGGGGTTGCGGGCCGGTGGCGACGATTACCTGCCTAAGCCCTATTCGTTCTCGGAGCTGCTCGCGCGTACGGAGGCTCTCGCGCGTCGGCGCGGCAGTCGGGAGGAAACGGTCTACCGTGTTGGCGATCTCGAACTCGATCGGCTATCGCACCAAGTTACACGCGCAGGCGACGAGATCGTGTTGCAGCCGCGCGAGTTCCGCCTTCTCGAATATCTCATGAAGCACGCCGGCCAAGTCGTGACTCGCACGATGTTGCTTGAGAACGTGTGGGATTACCATTTCGATCCGCAGACCAATGTCATTGACGTCCACATCTCGCGCCTGCGGTCGAAGATTGATAAAGGTTTCGCGCAGCCTCTGCTGCACACGGTGCGCGGCGCGGGATACATGATCCGCGACAGCAAATGACTCGTCATTCCCTGCCTCGTGCGGGATGACATGCGGGGGTGATGGATGACAGCGCTTGGCAAGCTGTTGCGCACGACCGCGTTCAAGCTGACGCTAGTTTATCTCACAGTATTCGCGCTGTTTGCCGCTTTCCTGCTCGCCTATTTCGCTTGGAACACGCGGCGGCTGATCACCGAGCAAATCACGCAGACGGTCGATGCCGAAATCACCGGCTTGGCTGAGCAGTATCGTCAGGGCGGCATCCGCCGCCTCGTTTTCGTCGTCGACGCGAGATCGCGCCGACCGGGATCGAGTCTTTATCTCGTGACGACGCGCGCGGGCGAGGGGCTGGCGGGCAACGTTGGATCGCTTGCGACCGGCATTCTCGAAACCTCCGGCTGGACGGAAACCGCCTATAGGCGCTTGGACGATCCCGATGGCGCAGAGCACCACGCCCTCGTGCGTGTATTTCAATTGCCGGCCGGGTTCCGTCTCCTGGTTGGCCGCGATCTCGAAGAGCGGGAGCGTTTGCACGATATCGTGCTCGCCGCAGGCCGATGGTCGCTGGCAATCGTCATCGTGCTCGGCGTTGCCGGTGGATTTTTCGTGACGCGACGGGTTCTCAAGCGCGTGGACGCCATGACGGAGACAACCCGAAAAATCATGGATGGCGATTTGGCCGGACGCCTGCCCATCGCCGGCACGGGAGACGAGCTCGATCGGCTTGCTAGCAATCTTAACGCCATGCTTGAGCGCATCGAGGCGCTCATGCGCGGCCTCAAGGAAGTATCGGACAACATCGCGCACGACCTCAAAACACCGCTGACGAGGCTACGCAACCGCTGCGAAGAGGCATTGCGTGTGGCCGAGGACGAATCCCAGTATCGGGCGGCGCTCGAGAGCACGATCGAGGAGTCGGAGGCGCTGATCCGCACTTTCAATGCACTACTCATGATTGCACGTGCGGAGTCAGGCCAGGCGCGCGACGGCATGGCTGAGATCGATGCGGCAGAGATCGCGCGAGGGGTAGGGGAGCTTTACGAGCCGCTCGCCGACGATAAGGGGATCCATCTTAAAGTCGAAGCGCCGACGGCGGCCCCCCTGCACGGCAACCGAGAGCTGATCAGCCAGGCGCTTGCCAATCTGGTCGATAACGCGATCAAATACGGCGGTATTAATGGCGCCGATGCTGAGATCATCGTGACGGCACGGGGCGAGGGCGATCGCATCTTGCTGGCGGTCGCGGATAGCGGCAGCGGCATTCCTGCAGCTGACCGCGGTCGCGTAGTCGAGCGCTTCGTGCGCCTCGAACAGAGCCGCTCACAACCGGGTTCGGGGCTGGGACTGAGTCTTGCCTCCGCCGTGGCCCGCCTCCATGGCGGTGAGCTCAAGCTTGAGGACAACTACCCGGGGCTCAAAACCGTGATCTCGCTGCCGCGCGCAGGATCGGTCCCCCGGCCACCTGAGGCGTTAGGATAACGCCACTACCGCGCGGTGGACTCTAGCTTTCCATCGATCGGATCTGTGGGCATCGGGTGCCAATTGGGCAGCTGCGGGAGTTGGGTTCACGGCTTGAGGGTGGCGTTGTATTGCCACGGCGACTGCCCTGAGCCCTCGAGGCCTGACGAGCAGATCCGAGCGTAGGGACATGAACTCGCTGCACGGCTTACCCGACCATTCGCTTGTGCGACGGATCGCAGCGACGCCATGCCTGCACGAGGGCGAGGCGCGGACACGCGTCGCAGAGTGGTTCGCGGAAATCGCCGACGTGCCCGCTGGACAAACGCTGGCACGTCTCTGTGCCACCAACCCAAAACTCGAAGCGCTGCTGGCAGGCGTCGCGGGCGGTGCGCCCCATCTCTGGGATCTCGTGCGCGCCTCCCCGCAGCGGCTTCTCACGTTCCTTGAACGCGAACCCAAGGACTGCTTCGCGGACATTCTCGCGGACGCGAAGCGCGCGATGGCCACCACGCCCGACGAAACCGAGCTCATGCGCATCCTTCGGCGCATGAAGACGGAGGCGGCGCTGTTGTTTGGGCTCGCTGATATCGGCGGCGTTTGGCCAATAACGCAGGTGATCGAGCTGCAGACTGTGCTTGCGGATACGGCGATCGGCGCCGCGGTGGACTACCTGCTGGTGGGCGCACAGCGTCTGGGCCGGCTCAATGTCAATCCCGCGCATCCTGGGAATGGCTCTGGTTATATCGTGCTCGCGATGGGCAAGATGGGGGCGCGCGAGCTCAACTATTCGAGCGACGTCGATCTCATCATTTTTTATGACGCCGCTGCTTTCGCCGGGCGAAGCGAGCCCGCGACATTTTACGTGCGGCTGACGCGCTCACTGATGAAGCTTTTGCAGGAGCGCACTGCCGACGGCTATGTGTTCCGTGTCGATCTACGGCTGCGTCCGGATCCTGCCTCAACTCAGATCGCCATCTCCACCGCGGCCGCGCTCGACTACTACGAAAGCCGCGGACAGAATTGGGAACGGGCCGCGCTGATCAAAGCGCGGCCCTGTGCGGGCGATCTCGTGGCCGGGGAGGCTTTTCTCGCAGACCTCTCGCCGTTCATCTGGCGTAAATATCTCGATTTCGCGGCAGTCGCCGACGTGCATGCGATGAAGCGCCAGATACATGCGTATCGGGGCCACGACGCAATCGCGGTTGAGGGGCACAATATCAAGCTCGGCCGCGGCGGCATTCGCGAGATCGAGTTCTTCGTCCAGACGCAGCAACTTATCGCGGGTGGGCGATACCCGGAGCTGCGCATTAGAGCAACGCTGCAGACGCTCGACGCCCTCACCGACGGCGGCTGGATTGGCCAAGGTGTACGCGACGAGCTCGGCGCGGCTTACCGTTTCCTCCGAGTGGTGGAAAACCGTCTGCAAATGGTGGCCGATGAGCAGACCCATACGCTGCCCGCAGATCGGGATGCTCTGGAACGGTTTGTCCGCTTTGCCGGCTTCCCCGATCGAGACCCTTTCGCTCAGGCTCTGCTTCTTCATCTGCGCAACGTGCAGCGCCATTATGCGACCCTGTTCGAAAACGCGCCGGCAATCGAGGCTGGCCGCCGGCGTTTGCTCTTTCCATCGGAGTCGGACGATCGCGAAACGCTCGACCGCCTGGCTGAAATGGGGTTTCGCCGCCCGCCAGAAATATCCCCTCTTGTGCGGCGCTGGCAGACGGGAAGCTACGGCTCGCTCAAGAGCCAGTTCGCGCGCGGTCAGCTCGAGGAAATCGTTCCGTTACTGCTTGAACATTTTGCCCGCTCGGCGGATCCGGACAAGGCGGTCATTGGGTTCGACCGTTTTCTGGCCGGGTTGCACGGCGGCGGACGCCTGTTTTCACTGCTGCGGCAGAATCCCGATCTAATCGCGCTGATGGCGCTCGTGCTCGGCACCGCGCCACGGCTTGCCGACAGTCTGGCACAGTTTTCGGAAGTCATGGATGCGGTCATCGATCCGAGTTTTTTCGGCGCGCTTCCTGAACAATCCGAGCTTGCAGCCGCCCTCGAGCGGTCACTGCGCCAATCCGAATCCTACGAAGATTTTCTCGATCGCATCCGCATCTTCGCGCAGGAGCAGATGTTCCTGATCGGAACTCGCATTCTGTCCGGGACACTATCGGCTGAGCAGGCGGGAGAAGCCTTTGCCAGGCTCGCCGATACGCTCATCCGCTCGCTCCACCGCGTCATCGAAGATCAATTCGCGCGCTTGCACGGCCGCGTCGCCGGCCAGCAGACCGCCATCTTAGCGCTTGGAAAGCTCGGCGGACGCGAGATGACGGCAAGCTCGGACCTGGATCTCATTGTCATTTATGATTTCGATGCGGAGCGTCCAGAATCGGATGGACCTCGCCGGCTCCATGGCGCGCAATATTTTTCGCGGCTGACGCAGCGGTTGATCAGTGGTCTCACTGCCCAGACCAATCACGGATTGCTCTACCGAGTCGACATGCGCTTGCGTCCCTCTGGACGCTCGGGCCCGGTTGCCACCCAGATCGATGGTTTCGCGGCCTACCAGGACAACGAAGCCTGGACCTGGGAGCACTTGGCGCTCACCCGGGCGCGAGTCGTATCGGCCCCGTCGCAATTTGCCGCGCGCGTCGAGGAGGTCATCCGCGCTGTGCTATGCCGGCCGCGGGACGCCGATGTGATCGCAGGCGATGTCGTGGAAATGCGCAAGGCAATCGCAGCGGAGAAGGGCGACAGCGACCGTTGGAATCTCAAATACGTCGCGGGAGGGTTGATCGATATCGAGTTCATAGCGCAATATCTGCAACTCATCCATGCGGCGCAGACGCCCGACATTCTCGACCCATCGACGATTCAAGTACTCGACAAGGCATGGCGTCTGCGCGTGCTCAAGCCCGCGGACGCAGAGGTGCTGCGCCGGGCCGTGCGACTTTATCACGATCTCACGCAGGTTCTTCGCCTGTGCTTGTCCGGTCCCTTCGAGCCGAGGACGGCGGCACCGGAGCTCAGCAGGCTCTTGGCGCGCGCCGCGGACCTGCCGGATTTTGCCACACTCGATGCATTCGTCGCCGAGATGCAAGCCAAGGTGCGGGCCACTTTTAATCGGATCCTCGGCGCCTCACTGTGATCGGGAGCAAGGAGGCGCTGGCGAGGAGGGGCGTGACTCTTGCCTGCTCACGCGTCGAGCGCCGCGTTCGGTGACTAAGCGGCGGCTTCGGCCAGCTCCTCCTTCTGCACGATCGTCCGGCTTATTGGCAGCCGCAGCAGCACCATTGTGCCGCGCCCGGGTGTCGAGCGGATGCGCATCGTGCCCTGATGAAGCTCCGTGAGGGATTTCGCGATCGCCAGCCCGAGACCCGAGCCCTGATGGCTTTTGGTGAGCTGACTCTCGACTTGCTCGAACGGCCGCGCGAGCCGCGCGAGTGCATCTTCGGGAATGCCGATGCCAGTATCGGCGATTGAGACGCTGACCCAGCCGCCCGCCGTCGCCCGCGCCCGTATCGTGATGCGGCCGCCTTCCGGGGTGAACTTCACGGCATTCGACAAGAGGTTCAGTATGATCTGCTTGAGCAGGCGGTGGTCCGCCGTCAAGCTGATGTCGCGCCTGATCCGGGCGGTGAGCTTTAGGCGCTTGTCGTTGGCGCGTCCAGACACTACGCGCATCGCGTCATTGAGGAAGGGCTCAAGATCGACCGGTTCGGCATCGAGCCGGATGCGCCCCGCCTCAATCTTGGACATATCGAGAATGTCGTTGATCACGTCGAGCAGGTATTGCCCGCTTTGATGGATGTCGCTGCAATATTCTCGATACTTATCGGACCCCAAGGGACCGAACATCGACGATTCCATGATCTCGGAGAATCCGATAATGGCATTAAGGGGGGTGCGCAATTCGTGGCTCATGTTGGCGAGGAACTTAGACTTCGCTTGGTTGGCTTCCTCCGCGCGGGTTTTCTCCTCGGCATATTTCTCAGCAAGGTCGGCAACTTCCTCGGCTTGCCGCTCCAGTTTTTGTTGCGAGTGGCGCAGGTCCGCAACGGTTGCCATCAGGCGCTTCTCGCTCTCCATCAGTTTTTCTTCGTGCCGCTTGATATTCGTGATGTCGGTCCCGACCGAGACATAGCCGCCATCCTTGGTGCGCCGCTCGCTGATGTGCAACCAGCGCCCATCGTCCAGCTGAGCTTCGAATGTGCGCGCACCGGGACTTTGACCCTCGCTGGTGACTTTCGAGCGCACCACGGGCTTGCGTCCCGCCGCCACAACCGATTCGTAGGGGGCGCCAGCCTTGATGGCTTCGTCCGGTAGGTTGTGGAGTTCCTGGAAATTCGAATTGCACAACACCAGGCTATTCTGTGCGTCCCAGACCACGAACGCCTCGGGAATCGTCTCAATGGCATCGCGCAGCCGCAGGTCTGCTTCGACTGTGCGCTCCACCAGGGTCTTCTGTTCGGTAATGTCCACAGCGATGCCGATGAGATGCGGGCCGCTGTCGCCGGATTGTTGGACTAGCTCGCAGCGCGCACGCAGCCATACCCAATTGCCGTTGGCATGACGCATACGGAAGGCATGGTCGACCAAGGTGGCTGTGGCATCGGCGAGCTGGGCAGCGAGTCCGTAGAGGTCGATATCCTCGGGATGGACCAGGCCGTTGACCTGACCGAAGCTCAACAGCGTGTCGCGCGGCTTTAGGCCCAAAATCGCAAACATGGAATGCGACCAGAATATGCGGCCGCGTGCCAGATCCCAGTCCCACAACCCGCAACGCCCGCGATTGAGCGCGGTATCGATGCGCGAGCGGACCGTCTCATAGATCTGGTCGGCTTCGCGCGCCCGCGTCGCCTGCCAGTGAAACGCGAAGCCGAGAATGAGGACCACGAAGCCGGTGGTGGCGGAGAGTGTGACGGTTAAGGCAGTATCAGAGGCCCACGCTGCCAGCGCGTCGGCGCGCCCATGTACGATTGCAAGCTCGCCGTTTGACCAAACGCTGCGCACGGTCCCATAGGCCAAGCTGCCATCAGCAAGCGGAATTTCCAAAACGCCGGCAGCAGCTCCAAAGGTAGTCAGCGGCTGTGTGGGACCGAGGACGTCGATCAGTCGGCGTCCGACCATGCCAGCCTCAAGCGGTGCCGTGACGCTGGCGGTGCCGTCGGTATTCCTGACAAGCTCGTGGCGGATGCCGGCAATGATCATGCCTTCGCCGTTGGCGAGGAGCACCTGACGCCCCGGCGCACGCGCCCATGACGGAATCATTCGCTCGAGCTCGCCCTGCAGCCGGCGCTCCGGCTTGTCGCCCTTGGGCTGCTCCAGCCGTTCGAGTCGGCCGACGAGGAAATCAGCGGTGCTTTCGATCTGCTTGAGAACCTCGCTGATTGCCTCGCGACGATGATCGAGTACCTGCACGACCGCGCCGACGCAGATCGTCAAGAGAAAGGCGATGATCAGTGCCGGCACCGCGCGTCGCAACGCCGGCTCAGCAGTGAGCAACCGCCGATAGGCGGGCTTGGCGATCGACTGAGCTAGTCCTTTGATGGAATCAGAACTTACAGACGCGCTCGCGACTTCGGCGCGCGCCATGCCTCGCCTCCGTTCGGGTCCCCATCACCTTCATCGAAGGATGTGCCGCATCTCTCCGAATCAGTTTTCATTGGAATCGAAAGATGGCGATTTGTCGAGAGCCTCATTAACGAATTTGCAAGAATGATGAATCCAAGCCTTGTCTTTGATCGGCAAAGCGTTTCGGCCGGAAATGAAAAAATTAAGTGTTCCCGTTTCGTGCCGCCAGCCGATCAGTCCTGGGCAAGCGCGCGTTGCACGATGTCATCTACGTCGGGCGAGAGCGAAGGCGCCGCCGCAACCCGTCGCAGGGCGGCCTGCGCATGCGCGCGCCGCATCGGCTCGAGCATGCGCCAATTCTTGAGAGCCGATACCAGGCGGGCCGCGAGTTGGGGATTCCTCGGATCGATGGCTAGTACTGTATCGACGATGAAGTCGTAGCCCCCGCCGTCCGCGCGGTTGAATTCCTTCTGGTTCGCTAGCGCGAAGGCGTGGATCAACGCGCGCACGCGGTTGGCATTGGCAAACGAGAAGGCCCGGTGCGCGGTCAGAGACTTGACGCGGTCGAGGGTTGCCAGTTCAGGAATGGTCGCCTGCAGAGTGAGCCATTTGTCAACGATCAGCGGATCGTCGGCATACCTGGTGTAGAAATCTTCGAGCGCGGCCGCGCGCTCCGGCACATTGCAAAGCGACAGCGTCGAAAGCGCCGCCATCCGGTCGGTCATGTTGTCGGCTGCCTGGTATTGCCGGGCAGCCACCGAAATGGCCTCCCCCCGGCGCGTTGCCACCATGAGATCGAGACAAGTATTGCGCAGTGCGCGCCGGCCGGCGCTGGCAGCATCGGGTCGGTAAGGTCCGCTTTCGGAGAGTCGGCGATATTGGTCGAAGAGGGGCCCGGCAAGGTGCTCGCCAAGCACGCCGCGCAAGGCGGTGCGAGCTTCGAACACGGCGTCTGGATCGACGTCGCGACCAATCTCGCGGGCGATGTCCGCCTCGCCAGGAAGGGTCAACGCGAGCGCGACGAAAGCCGGTTCAAGCCGGCCATCGTTGAGTGTCACGTGGAATGCGTCCAGTAGTCCCGGATCTGTGCGCGCTGCGCGGCCGGCTTGGAAAGCGGCCGTGTTGTCGACCAACAGCCGCGTGGCGAGCGTCTGCAGCGCCTGCCATCGGTTGAACGGATCAGCATCGTGCGCGGCGAGGAACCGCAGATCGTCCGCGCTCAGATTGGCTGAAAGCTTGATCGGCGCTGAAAAGCCCCGATTGAGCGAGGCAACAGGCGGCTGCGCAACACCTGCGAACAGAAAGCTCTCGGTGGGCTTGGTCAGAGTGAGTACGCCGCGTTCGATGGTGCCGCCATCGATGGACTTGAGCGGTAGCTCGTGCCCATCGCGGCCAACGAGACCGACGGCGAGTGGGATGACCATGGGGGCCTTGCTGGGCTGTCCGGGCGTCGCGGGAATGCTTTGGGCAAGGTCGAGCCGAAAGGTTTTGGCACCGGCATCGTAGCTGCCGGTCGCGACGACCTCGGGCGTGCCCGCTTGCGAGTACCAAAGCATAAATTGCGTGAGATTCGCGCCTGCGATATCGGCGAAACACTGCACGAACTGCTCGACTGTCGCCGCCTCACCATCGTGGCGGCTGAAATACAGATCCATTCCCTTGCGGAAATGCCCCGGGCCGAGCAGCACCTTGAGCATGCGCACGACCTCGGCGCCTTTCTCGTAAACCGTCGCTGTGTAGAAATTATTGATCTCGCGATAGACCGCAGGCCGCACAGGATGCGCGAGCGGACCTGCGTCCTCGACGAATTGGTGGGTGCGCAGGCCGCGCACGTCAGCGATACGCTCGACCGCGCGTGAACGCTGATCGGCGGAAAACTCCTGATCGCGAAAGACCGTCAGTCCCTCTTTAAGGCAGAGCTGGAACCAGTCGCGGCACGTGATGCGGTTGCCGGTCCAATTGTGAAAGTATTCGTGGGCGACGATCGCCTCGATACGTTCGAAATCTGCGTCAGTGGCGGTTTCCGGCGAAGCGAGAATGTATTTGTCATTGAAAATGTTGAGACCCTTGTTTTCCATCGCACCCATGTTGAAATTGGAGACCGCGACGATCATGAAAATGTCCAGATCGTATTCGCGGCCGAACGCGGTTTCGTCCCAACGCATGGCGCGCTTGAGCGAATCCATGGCATAGACGCAACGCCGCTCCTTGCCAGGCTCGACATAGATGCGCAGCGTCACCTCGTGTTCCGACATGGTGCGGAATCGATCCTCGACGCAAGCGAGCTCCCCGCCGACGAGGGCGAAGAGATACGACGGCTTGGGAAACGGATCGTGCCACACCGCAAAATGCCGCGTGGTGCCCGGCACCTCGCCCGACGCGACGGGATTGCCGTTGGCGAGCAGCACAGGGGCTTCAGTCCTCTCGGCCTCGATGCGGGTGGTGTAGACCGCCATTACGTCTGGACGATCGGGAAAATAGGTGATGCGGCGAAAACCTTCGGCCTCGCATTGCGTGCAATAGATCGCGCCGGAGCAGTAAAGCCCCGAGAGTTGGGTGTTGGCAGAGGGATCGATGACGGTTTCGATATCGAGCCGCAACCTGCGGTGTGGCGGCTGCGCAATGGTCAGCTGGTCCGGCGTTGCGACGAACTGATCGGGCGGCAGCGCGACGCCGTCGAGTTTCAGGCTCCGCAGGTTGAGTGCATCGCCGTCGAGCACGAGCGGGGCCGGCGCGCCGCTCCCGCTGGGACGCAGCGTCAGCGTTGCCCGGATCCTGCTCGCCGTCGCATCAAGCGAAACGTCGAGTTCTACCGTCTCGACCAGCCAATCGGGCGGCCGGTAATCCTCAAGGCGTACGGGGCGGGCTTCTTCGGTGCGCATGTCCGCTCCAACTGCGTGTGTGTCTCCACGAAGTCCGTCCGTGCGTGGACCGCGAGGTAGCCTGCGTGGAGATGCTGGATGAAGTCGGTTGTTGCTTATATATCCTCGGTCCGCTCCCTCTGCTTTAATGGCTTTCCAGCAAGCCGCAAGCCGTTGTATGGGTGCGCCAACAATACGGGAGGAATGTGATGAGGACGCTGCGCGCAATCTCCTTGGCGTTAGCCGGGATGGCCTCGCTACTCGGCACATCGGTGGCCGCCTTGGCACAAAACTATCCCAACCAGGTGGTGCGCATTGTCATTCCTTTCTCTGCTGGCAGCATCACCGACGGGCTGGCGCGCATTCTCGCCGACAAGCTTGCCGAGGTTTGGAAGCAGCAGGTCATTGTAGAGAATCGGCCCGGGCTACCCGGCACGACGGGAGTGGCCAAAAGCCCACCGGACGGGTACACATTGATGCTGACCTCGAATGGGCACACCATCGCCGGCGCGATCAACAAGAACATTCAGTTTGATCCGGTGAAGGACTTCGCGGGGGTCTCGCGGGTTGCGTCGGTGCCACTGGTTGCGATCGTCCCGCCCGAGCTTTCAGCCAAGACGCTCAAGGAGTTCATCGCGCTCGCCAAAGAGCGACCGGGCCAGCTCAACTTCTCCTCCGCAGGTGTTGCCAGCACGTCTTATCTGTCTGCTGAAATTTTCAAGCAGGATGCCAGCATTAACATCGTGCACATTCCATACAAAGGCGCGCCCGAGGCCACGACTGCCGTCATCCGCAACGACGCGCAGATGTATTTTGCGCCAATCCCGGCGACTCAGGAGTTGACCGCAACGGGAAAGGTGAGGGCGCTGGCTATCAATTCCGCCAAGCGCGTTCCGCAACTACCCGAGGTGCCGACCGTCGCGGAGACGTTGCCGAATTATAAATATGAGTCGTGGTTTGGCGTGTTCGCGCCTGCCGGAACGCCAGAACCGATCCTCACGAAGGTGAGCGAGGACATAGCCAAGGTTCTTGAGGTGCCGGACGTAAAGGAGAAATTGCTTGCGCAAGGATCGATCCCGGCACCGACCACGCCAAGCGAGTTCGATGCGATCAACAAGGCAGACACCGAGCGTTACGGAAAGATCCTCAAGGAGGCCGGCATCACGCCGCAGTAGCGCCCCGTCGAAAATGGCCGCGCATCGGCGCAGGATCGCCAGCAACGGTTTCCGTGGCTTGATGGGGCATGGCTCATGCGTGCCATGGTGCTGGAGAGGCCGCGTACGCCCCTCGTCATGCGCGAGCGGCCGGAGCGCGCGCCGGCGGCCGGCGAAATCCTGATCGAGGTCGCAGCGTGCGGCGTCTGCCGCACCGATCTGCATGTCGTCGACGGCGAACTGCCAAATCCGAAACTTCCGATCGTTCCGGGTCACGAAATCGTCGGGCGGGTGGCGACGATTGGGGCAGGGGCGGCAGAATTGACGCTGGGCGAGCGGGTTGGTGTTCCCTGGCTCGGCTCGACCTGCGGCGTCTGCAGCTATTGCCGCAGCGGGCGGGAGAATCTCTGCGATCGAGCACTATTTACCGGCTACACGCGCGATGGCGGCTATGCCACGCACGCCCTGGCAGATGCGCGCTACTGTTTCCCATTGCCGCAACGGCCGGACGACGCCGAGGTCGCCCCGCTGTTATGTGCCGGCCTGATCGGCTGGCGCAGCTACCGCATGGCGACTGCAGCCGAGCAGCTAACCGGAGCGGCCCGCCTAGAGGCGCTCGGCCTTTACGGGTTTGGCGCCGCCGCGCACATTCTGGTCCAAGTCGCTGCCTGGCAGGGCCGCCGCGTCTACGCGTTCACCCGGGTTGGCGATGAGGCGGCGCAAGTATTTGCGAAATCTCTTGGCGCGGTTTGGGCCGGCGGCTCGGACGAGATGCCTCCCGAGCCGCTCGATGCCGCGATTATCTTCGCGCCCGTAGGCCCGCTCGTCCCCCTGGCGCTGAAGGCCGTAAAGAAAGGTGGGCGCGTGGTCTGTGGGGGCATCCACATGTCGGACATTCCAAGTTTTCCCTATCGGCTGCTCTGGGAGGAGCGGCACATCGTCTCGGTCGCCAACCTCACACGGGTGGATGCGCGCGAATTTTTGGCGCTGGTGCCGCAGGCCGGCGTGAAGAGTGAAGTGACCCGCTATCCCCTCGCAGCCGCCAACGACGCGCTTGTCGATTTGCGCGCCGGTCGCCTGCAAGGCGCAGCCGTGCTGATACCCTGATCGCGGCAGCCCGCGTCAGAGCTAGTGCGGCGGCGGTGCCGGCTCCGCATGACCGATCGCGCGCTTGATCGACGGGAAGCGCAGGCGCAGGGCCCGTTCCACTTCGTCCACCTTGTCGTGCACATCCGCGACTTTGAGTATGGGATCGACCAGGCAGTGAAAATTGACGATCTCTCCATCGTCGGCTGCGCGCACGCGCACGTCATGGATCGCGCCGACGAATTCGACCTTGGTCGCGATCTCGATCAGCGCCTCGCGCACCGCCGCGACGCGTGCGGCTGGGGCTTCGCGGCCGGGCTCGTCGAATGGCTGCAACGGCTCGATATGGGTTTCGACCTCGACGCCTGGGCCCAACTCCTCGCGGATGGCCTCTTCGAGCCCAGTGGCGATCTCGTGTGCCGCGCCGATGGCAAGGGCGCCATCCACCTCGAGATCGAGTGAAACCGCAAGTCGTCCGCTGATCGCATGTACGGTGACGTGGTGAGCCGCGAGCGCGCGGTTGCGCGCAATCACCATGACGCGCTCGAGTACCGTCTCGTCGTCCAGCGCCCGCGGGTTGGTGGTGACCGTCACCTCGGCGACGGGACTGTCGGCGCGTATTGCGTCGACGATGCGCTGTTTGAGCGTCGCCAAGCGGTCGAGCGGCAGCGTGCGGCTGACCGCAACCTCCAGATCGACGAACAGCACGTTGCCGACCTGCCGCACACGCAGCCTATCGATTGCGACCACGCCTGGAATGCGGGTCACCGCCGCAGTGATCTTCCCGGCCGCTCCAGGCGGGGCGGTATCGGTCAGCGTGCCGATGGTACGCCGTCCGAGCCGCCATCCGGCGATACAGATGACCAGCGATACCGCCAGCGCCGCCACGGAATCGGCGGCCGTGTAGCCGAGCGCGATCCCAAACAGCCCGACCAACACCGCTAAGGACGACCACATGTCGGAATCGAAATGCAGCGCGTCCGCTTCGAGCGCATGGCTCGAGGTCTCTTCCGCTGTTCGATAAAGCACTCGCGAGCGCAGGAAATCGACCACGATGGAGAGCACGATCACCGCGAACGCCCACGGCGTCGCCGCCACCTCCGGCGGTTCCGCGCTGATGAGTCGCTTCGTCGCCTCCCAAATCACGATTCCCGCAAGAATAAACAGCAGCGCGGTCTCGGCGAGCGCTGAGACGCTCTCGATCTTGCCGTGGCCATAATGGTGCTCGGCGTCGGCGGGCTTGCCCGAAGTCCGCACGGCAAAATACGTCATCACGGTAGCACCGAGGTCGATGAAAGAATGGGCCGCTTCCGACAGGAGCGCGAGCGAACCGCTCATGACCCCGATCACGCCCTTCGCCGTCGTTAAACCAGCCGACGCGGCAATCGAGGTGAGTGCAACCCTCTGCTTGACGTCCGACATCATGCGCCTCTGCGGTGCGACGTAACGATTGGGGTGGCGCGCGTCAATGCAGCGGAACATATCCGTTGCGGTTGCAAGTTCAGCTTCAGCAACGGAATGCAAATGAGTTGCATGTGAGGCTCGGCGCAGCAGGAGAGCTCGTCATGGCTCGCAAGAGCCGATATGCGGCTTCCCATCCGCGCCAGTAGAGTCGTAGAAGAGCTATAAGGTACGCCGCGCTTAGTGAAATGGGCTGCTGTTCCAGCGACCGGAAAAGGTATGGGTTCGAACGATCTCGAGCGCAAATTCTGCATCGCCCCGATGATGGAATGGACTGACCGGCATTGCCGGTTCTTCCATCGCCTGCTTACGCGGCGTGCGCTCATTTACACCGAAATGATCACCACAGGCGCCGTGCTGCACGGACCTCGCGCGCGGCTCATGGCATATGACTCTGCCGAGCATCCGGTTGCACTCCAGCTCGGCGGCTGCGATCCGCGGCGACTTGCCGAATGCGCGCGCATCGCCGAGGAGTTCGGCTACGACGAGGTCAATCTCAACATCGGCTGTCCCTCCGACGGCGTGCAGGAAGGCCGCTTCGGCGCATGTTTGATGGCAGAGCCTGCTCTGGTCGGCGACTGCGTCGCTGCCATGGTTGCTGCGGTCAAGCTGCCCGTGACGGTCAAATGCCGCATCGGCATCGACTATCAGGACCCGGAGGAGGCGCTCCAATCCCTCGCCTGCGCGGTTGAGCGCGCCGGCGTTGCCGCCCTGATCGTACACGCGCGCAAGGCCTGGCTCGATGGTTTGTCGCCGCGAGAGAACCGTGCCATCCCCCCACTCGATTATGCCCGCGTCTATCGGCTCAAAGCCGCACATCCCGGCCTTTGTGTCGTGCTCAATGGCGGCATAACGGACCTCGAGCAAGCCCGCGCGCACCTTGGCCGCGTCGATGGCGTGATGATGGGGCGGGCCGCCTATCAAGAACCTTGGCGGCTCTTGGCCGTCGACCCGGCGCTGTTCGGTGAAAGCGCGCGCTTCGCATCGCCCAAGGCGGCGGCCGAGGCGCTCGTCCCCTATATCGAGCGCAAGCTTGCACGCGGCACCCGCCTCCACGCGATCTCGCGCCATGTGCTGGGACTATTCCGGGGACTGCCCGGCGCTCGCGCTTTCCGCCGGCACTTGGCGACTGAAGCATTGAGACCGGCCGCGGGCGTAGCCACGTTGCGTGCTGCACTCGCGCTCGTGACGGACGTCGACGGGCAAGGCGTGCGCGTTGCCGCGGCTTAACCCGCGACGATTTCCTCGGAGCAGGACATGATCTTGGGCATCCCCCTGAGCGAGCTCATGCTGCTCGCCGCCCTGATCCTCGTAGCTGGCGTCGTCACCGGTATCCTCGCGGGCCTTTTTGGTATAGGCGGCGGCGCTCTTATCGTTCCGGTTCTCTATGAGATATTCGGCGTGTTCGGCGTGCCGGAGGAGGTTCGCTTCCAGTTATGCATCGGCACCTCAATCGCGATCATCGTTCCGACCAACATCTCCTCCTATTTCACCCATCGGGACAAAGGCGCGGTGATGATGGATGTCGTGCGCGCATGGGCGGTACCTGCGGTCATCGGGGTGGCGGCCGGCTCGGTCATCGCGGCTTTTGCATCTGGCGCGGTGCTTAAGCTCGGCTTCGTCGTCATTGCAACGGTGATCGCTGTCAAGCTGCTGTTCGGCCGCGACAGCTGGCAGATTGCCGATGAGTTGCCCGGCCCTCTTGGCATGACTGCCTACGGCATATTCGTCGGGCTTGCCGCCTCGCTCATGGGCATCAGCGGCGGATCGATCTCCAACATGATTCTGACGCTTCACGGCAAACCGATCCACAAGGCGGTCGCCACCTCTGCGGGTCTCGGCGTGCCGATCACGGCCGCAGGCACGATCGGCTACATCTTCGCCGGTATCCCGCAGCAGTCGCTGCTGCCGCCGCTCTCACTCGGATTCGTGTCGCTCATCGGCTTTGCCCTGATGGCGCCGATCTCGAGTCTCACTGCGCCTTACGGCGCGCGGTTGGCACATAGGCTCTCGAAGCGCCGTCTCGAAATCGCCTTCGGCTGTTTCCTGCTCGCCGTGTGCATACGCTTTGCGGCAAGCCTCCTCGAATGATCATTACGGGTACCCGCGCATCATCAGCTTGTCGCCGCGTACCTCCCAGCTCTCCAGCCGATTGAGGAAAGTCATGCCGAGCAGGCTGCTGCGAAGTCCGCCTTGCGCCACCAGCGCTGGGACTGAGCGCTCGGTAATATCGCCGATCGACAGCCGGTCGAGCGTGACGGGCGCGGCGCGGGCGCGGCCGTTGGCGGTGTCGACGGTTACGGAGTAGTTGAGCACTTCCAGCGGGAGACCGGCAGCTTTGGCTGCCTCTTGCGTGAGTACGACGGCGCTAGCGCCAGTATCGAGGACCATCGGGACGCGCGCACCGTTGACTTGCGCCGCCACGGAGAAGCCGCCGCCGCTTCCGCGCGCGATCTCGACCGTGCGTCCTCTCGTTGCAGCACGGCCCGGGATGAGTTCAGCGAGCACGCGGTCGGCGACCTCGCGCAGCTCGAACCGGTAGGTGTATCCGAGCGCCAAAAGCGCTGCGAGCATCGCCCAGATGAGGGCGGTTTCGAGCACGCGGGAGAAACGGTGGCGAAAGAGCGTCAGTGCGATCAGGCCGACGAGCGCCACGGCCATGACTTTTGTTTCGAACGAAGAGGTGTCGAACCGAGACAGTTCTGCGAGCGCCGCTTCATTCCGCTGCAAGACGAGCACGAGCAGCGCCACTGTCAGAACGGCGAGCAGGATCCAGAGCAGGCGGCGCACGATGCTGTCCTTCAGCCGACGCTAGACCCTATTGCTTTCACTGAACCACACGCGGGCGTCGTCGGCTTGTCAAGGTCCGCTCCTCCTCGCGAGGGCGCCGGCGGCCCGTCGCACGGACAGGTTTTCTCCTGAAGCGCCGGCTTCGCGGAAGGTCTTCGCGTGAGCAGCGATGGCTTGACCAGAGCCCGATTGCCGTGATGGGGTGTGGACGATGGCATATACAACTGACCGCGCGCATCATTTAGGCTAGCGGAGCGGTGCCGAGATGAAGCTTTACGATGGGGGTCGGGCGCCCAATCCGCGTCGCACACGGATCTTTCTGGCCGAGAAGGGCATTACGTTGCCCGCCGAGCAAGTCGATCTCGGCGCCATGGCGCAGATGTCGGCGGCATATGCGGCGATCAATCCGCTCAAGCGGGTCCCCGCATTAGTGCTCGATGACGGCACGGTGATCACCGAATCGATTGCGATCTGCCGATATTTCGAGGCGCTTAAGCCCGATCCCCCACTGTTCGGCCGCGGCGCCTTGGAGCTTGCACGAATCGAGATGTGGAATCGGCGCCTGGAACTGCACTTGTTCTTTCCGGTGTCGCACGTGTTTCGCAATTCGCATCCGGCAATGAAAGAGATGGAAGTGCCGCAGGTGCCCGCGTGGGCCGAGGCCAACAAGCCGCGCATTCAAGAATTCATCACCTTCCTGAATGAAGAGTTGAAGGACCGGCCGTTCGTTGCAGGCGACGCCTTCACGGTTGCTGACATTACCGGTCTTGTCGCCATTGATTTCATGAAGCCGGCAAAGCTTGCGGTACCCGATGAGCTCAAGAATGTTAAGCGCTGGCACGCCGATATCGCTGCCCGGCCTAGTGCATCGGCCTGACCATGCGGCTGACCATCGTCGGATCGGGTGATGCCTTCGGCTCTGGCGGCCGGTTCAATACCTGCTTCTTTCTCGAAACCGCAAAGGGAACGCTGCTAGTCGACTTCGGCGCCTCGTCGCTGGTCGCGCTCAAGGCGCATGGTCTCGATCCCGACCGTATCGACGGCATCTTGCTGTCGCATTTGCATGGGGATCATTTCGGCGCACTTCCCTTCCTCCTGCTGGACGCTCAGTTCCTTGCGCGCCGCGAGCGGCCGCTGTTGATTGCCGGTCCCCCCGGCACGCGAGCACGCCTCGATCAGCTCCTCGAAGTATTCTTTCCGAAATCGACGAGTAATAGGTGGCGATTTTCCTGGAGTGTGATGGAGATCGAGGTCGGCCGTCCCACGCAAGTGCTGGGACACTCCGTCATCACGACCGAGGTGCTGCATTACTCCGGCGCACCCTCAACAGCCATCGTGGTCTATGACGGCGAGAAGCGCTTCGCCTATTCCGGTGACACCGAGTGGGTGGAAGCGCTGGTCTCCGTCGCGGACGGCGCCGATCTGTTGATCATCGAGTGCTTCGCGTATTCCGGCGAATTGCCCGGCCACATTAGCTGGGATGTGCTCAAGAAGCGGGTAGCGGATCTGCGCGCGCGTCGCATCATGCTGACCCACATGAATCCGGTCATGCTCGCGCACCTCGAGGAGGTCAAAGCCGCCGGCTTGCTCGCCGCCGAAGACGGCGCGGTTATCGAGATATGAGATAGGTCGGCGCTGGCCGAGGGCGCATGTTCTGCCGCTCACCGCTCCAGCCGGGCAATGAGGCTCGACGTATCCCAGCGCCGGCCACCCATTTTCTGCACCTCAGCATAGAACTGGTCCACGAGCGCGCTCACCGGCAGGCTGGCGCCGTTCTTGCGCGCTTCGCCGAGACAAATGGAAAGATCCTTGCGCATCCAATCAACCGCAAAGCCGAAGTCGAACTTGCCTGCCACCATCGTCTTGTATCGGTTCTCCATCTGCCACGACTGGGCCGCCCCTTTCGAGATGGTGGCGATCACAGCCTCGATGTCGAGTCCCGCCTTTTTCGCAAAATGGATTCCTTCAGATAGGCCCTGCACCAATCCGGCGATACAGATCTGGTTCACCATCTTCGTGAGTTGGCCCGCGCCAGCGGGGCCGATGAGCCTGCACATGCGCGCGTAAGAACCGATCACCTTCTCCGCGCGGGCATAGGGCTCTGCATCGCCGCCGCACATGACGGTGAGCACCCCGTTTTCGGCACCGGCCTGGCCGCCCGAGACGGGCGCGTCGATGAAGCCGAATCCCTGCTCTTTCGCCTGCGCCTCAAGTTCGCGCGCGATTTCAGCCGAAGCGGTGGTGTGGTCGACGAACACGGCCCCTTTTTTCACGCCATGGAAGGCGCCGTTCGACCCTAGCGTCACCTCGCGCAGATCGTTATCGTTGCCGACACAGCACATCACGAAGTCCTGGCCCTCGGCCGCGGCTTTCGGGGTCGCTGCGCTGCGCCCACCGTACTGCCCCACCCATTTCTGCGCTTTGGCAGCCGTGCGGTTGTACACGGTGACATCATGGCCGCCTTTGTTCTTGAGATGCCCCGCCATGGGATACCCCATGACGCCGAGACCTAGAAAAGCCACCTTCGCCATTCTGTCCTCCGTCGAGCACTGCCGTGCCAGCACGCGAATACCTATATCCGAGAGTGATTGCGACGGCGCGGCGCCGGCGTCAACCATGATCGCGTTGACGAGAGCGGCGCCCCTTCTATGGTGTTGCCGGAGAACGTGCGATGGCGGTGAACAAGGAACAAGTGCTTGCGGCTCTCGAAAGCGTCGTGAGCCCGGGGGGAACTCCGCTCGTCAGAACCGGCACGCTGTCGGACGTGGTCGCAGGCGACGGCAAGGTGTTCTTTTCCATCACCGTGGATGCCGCCGACGTCAAAATGTGGGAACCGGTGCGTCAGCGTGCCGAAGAGGTTGTGCGGGCGTTGCCCGGCGTGCGATCTGCCCTCGTCGCATTGACGGCCGAGCGCAAAGCCGGCGCTGCATCCGCTCGCCCGCCGCAGCATGCGCGACCTTCTTCCGCGCGCGCAACGCCGCGTGGCGAGTCGATGCAAGGCGTGCCCGGCGTGGAGGCGGTCATCGCGGTTGCCTCGGGCAAGGGCGGAGTCGGAAAATCAACCACTGCGGTCAATCTCGCGCTCGGCTTGAGCGCGCTCGGCCTCAAGGTCGGCATCCTCGATGCCGATATTTACGGTCCCTCGCTGCCGAAGCTCCTTGCAATTCGCGAGCGCCCGCAGACCATTGGCGGGACGCGGCTCAAACCGATCATGCGCTATGGCCTCACCGTCATGTCGATCGGGTTCCTCATCGATGAGGATACGCCGATGATTTGGCGCGGCCCGATGGTGATTTCGGCGCTCACGCAGATGTTGCGCGAGGTCGAGTGGGGAAAACTCGACGTCATGGTGGTCGATATGCCGCCCGGCACCGGCGACGCCCAACTCACCATGGCGCAGCAGGTGCCGCTGCGGGGTGCGATCATCGTGTCGACCCCGCAGGATCTTGCCCTGATCGACGCACGGCGCGGCATCGCCATGTTTCGTCGCGTCGACGTGCCGGTGCTCGGCATCGTCGAAAATATGAGCTATTTCCTGTGCCCGGAATGCGGCACGCGGTCGGACATTTTTGGTCACGGCGGAGCAAGGCACGAGGCTAAGCGTTTGGGCGTACCGTTTCTTGGCGAGGTGCCGTT
>DATFQX010000282.1:0-2049 GCA_035263865.1 Xanthobacteraceae bacterium | reverse complement strand
CGCCGCCAGCCTATGCCAGCGGCGCCATCCCTACTCGCGGGCCTACTTGCGGGCCGGCTTAGTAGCCGCCCCACCAATACGGCCGGTCAAAGCCGCGATAGACGTGGTGGCGATAGCCCCAGTCGCCGTACATCGGGCCGTGACGCACGCAGGTCACGCCCCCGAAGCCGTCCGGGAAGCAGCGGGCCTCGGCCGGCTGCACGAACGCCACGCCGGCGATCGCCGCGGCTATAATCGCGCCGAGAATATACCTCATGAGGATCCCTCCTCTCGTGGTAACTCCCTGCCAAACACCCGAGGGAGGGCAAAAAATCTCACATGATCCGAAGAGAGCAGTTGATCGGGTTATTATCGACCGATGCGCTTGATTGAACGCTGCGAGCGCTTAGAGCCGATCCAGAAAGTTGTTGAATCAGAGGAATCGGTTGTGATTCCTTCCCTGGCACCCGCATCAAGGCTGGGGGTGCCAAGTGTGGAAGCCGGAACACCGCCGCGCTGCTGATCGGCGCGGTCTGCGTTATCCAAGCGACTTGACCGATGCAGAATGGGCGCTGATCGAGCCGGCGATTCCGCCAGCAAAGCGTGGTGGACGGCGGCGTGGGGTCAATATCCGCGAGGTTGTGAATGCTATTTTCTATGTGCTCTCGACTGGCTGCCAATGGCAGGCGCTACCAAAGGACCTGCCGCCGAAGAGCACGGCTCATCACTACTTTATGCTGTGGGATTGGGACGGCACGCTGGAGCGTGTTCATCACGCGCTCTATGTAGCAGCGCGCGAGCACGAGGGCCGCGAGGTCAGCCCTTCGACCGCGATTATCGATAGCCAAACTGCCAAAGCCGCGCAAAAAGGGGCTCTGCGCTCGACCCGCAGGGCTTCGATGCGGGCAAGAAGGTCACAGGACGCAAGCGACACATCCTGGTCGATACCCTTGGCCTTCTCCTGAGTGTCGCTGTGCATCCCGCCAACCTGCAGGATCGCGATGGCGCACGATTGGTTCTCGATCGACAAACGCGACGCCTATTTCCATTTATCGAACGGATCTTCGCCGACGCTGGTTATCAGGGACCGAAGACCGCCGCCGCGATCACCGCGACCGGCAAGTGGAAACTCGAAATCGTCAAACGCGACCAACCGCATCGCTTCGTCGTCCTCCCCAAGCGCTGGATCGTCGAACGTACCTTCGCCTGGATCAGTCGACACCGACGGCTCGTGCGCGACTTCGAGCGCTACGCGCGCTCCGGCGCTGCGTTCATTCGCCTCGCAATGATCCGCATCATGCTCCGGCGCTTAACCAGGCCAGCCCCTTGACCGTGACTCAAAACTTCTTGGATCGGCTCTTAGAGCCGATCCACAAAGTTGTTGAGTCGGAGGAATCGGTTGTGATTCCTTCCCTGGCACCCGCATCGCTGCTGAGGGGTGCCGAATGTGGAAGCCTGAACACCGCCGTGCTGCCGACCGCCATGGCTTGCGCTATCCGAGTGATCTGAGCAACAGCGAGTGGGTGCTGATCGAACCTGTGATACCGCCGGCGAAGCGTGGTGGGCGTCGGCGCGAGGTGAACGTCCGCGAGGTTCTGAACGCGATCTTCTATGTGCTCTCGACCGGCTGCCAGTGGCAGGCGCTGCCGAAGGATCTGCCACCGAAAAGCACCGCGCATTCCTACTTCATGCTGTGGGATTGGGACGGCACGCTGGAGCGCATCCATCACGCACTCTATCTCGAGACCCGCGAGCGCGAGGGACGCGAGGTGAGCCCGACGGCCGCGATCATCGACAGCCAGAGCGCCAAGGGCGCTCAAAAAGGGGCTCCGCGCTTGACCCGCAAGGGTTTGATGCGGGCAAGAAGGTCACCGGGCGCAAGCGCCATATCCTGGTCGACACGCTCGGCCTCCTGCTGAACGTCGTCGTTCATCCCGCCGACGTTCAGGACCGCGATGGGGCCCCGCTCGTTCTCGACCGGCGCACGCGCCGCCGCTTCCCGTTCATCGAGCGCATCTTTGCCGATGCCGGCTATCAGGGCGCGAAGACCGCAGCCGCCGTCGCCAAGAC
>DATFQX010000281.1:0-9914 GCA_035263865.1 Xanthobacteraceae bacterium | reverse complement strand
ACGATGGGCGTGGCACGGTTAAGTTTTCGTAGCGCATCCATGCTGGGATTGGCATTGGCGAGCACCACATCCGGGGCAAGCGCCAACAGCTCTGCGGCATATCGGGAGAGATCATTCTGGTTGCTGGCCCAGCGATACTCGATGCGCACGTTACGCCCAATCGACCAGCCAAATTCCTGCAGTTCCTGTAGAAAGGCACCAATACGTGCTTGCACCTCCGAGTTATCCGCTGCCAAGTTTACCAGCACACCGATGCGGCGGATGCCACCAGATTGCTCTGCGCGCGCCGCCAGCGGCCACGCTGCTGCTGCGCCGCCGACAAGCGTGGCTAAGAATTTTCGTCGTCCGATGTGGCTCGCCATGTGACCCCTCCGGTTGGGGTCATTCATACTACGCTTCCATCCCAGCGCGTAGGGCCGCTGAGTTGACGCCCCTGGCGGGGTTGGCAGGGCAAGCCGGCCGCTTGCCCTGCGCCTTGGCAGCAGTGGCCGGGTGGCGGCCACCGGCGACCTTCAGGCCCACGGCGCCCGCGCCCATCACCAGCCCTTACCCCCGGCGTCGCCGTCGCGTGCCGAGCGGAAGCGTTTGTTCAAATATACAAGGCCGCCACCTGAACTTTCTGCCGGCTCGCTCCGACTAATGACAGGGATGTCTTTGGGGGGAGCATGAACAATTCTTCGCTGCTTGCCGACAACCGCCTTACGCACCTTAAGGTGGTGATGCTGGCGCTCTCCTGCGTGACGCTGGTCGTCGGCTTTGGCCTTGTCCACAGCGTCCTGGCGCAGGAGCCCACCTCTATAAGTACAATAGTGGCACGGGTAACTGGGACGATTATACGCGCCCTTTGAACCGCGCCATTGCCGGGCGCACTGGCCTTACGGCTTAGCAAGGATCAGCAGTAACAGCCGCAAGGCCTGCCCAATGCCGATCAGGCTAAGGCCGCCAGCTATCAGCGTGGCTACGACCGCGTAGTGTCTCAACGGGACGCGTCCAGACGCCACCTCTTCGAATAGTAACCACATAAATGCCATTCCGCCGGTGGCGAATGTTATGAGGCCCATGAAATCGAGCACGTAAGCAAGCACGGTGGTCCACATGGCAGTCCCTCCGTTAGGGGGAATCCGATAAGGTTAGGGAGTTACGGTTCGGGTTACGTTACGGTTACGGTTCGAGGGACGGTTACGGAGTTACGTTACATTACGGGGTTCTATAAGAACCCGTACGTACGTAACCAGTCGTAACCTCATCACGGCTGTCTAACTCTGAATACTTGCGAGGTCTCATACACGAGCCGCTTGTGAACCAGCGCGGTGCGCAGGTCGTGGAGATCGGCCTTCCGGCTGGTTCCGAGGCCCGCGTCACGCGCCCGCTCATTCCACTGTTCTCTGGTCAAGCAACCCGCGTCATGCAGGATTGAGAACATCGTCTGCTGATTCTTGGTCAGGCGCGGTCCCTCGGCGGCCTTGGCGTTGCTTATCTCGACCGGAACGATGACGCAGCTCGTAATTGGGTCGCCATCCTCGTCTGCCCCCACCTCCACGCGCTCAAGCCGGCTGGCGATCACATCCCCTTCGGGGCCGTCCTTCATGTGCTCGACCGTCACGAGGACATTGTCGGCGGCATCGCGTTTGACAGCGAGCTGTGCGTCCACAGTGCCGGTTAGCGAGGTATGGCCGCGAGGGCGGGTGCCATCGACGCCGCAGTGGTGAACGATGACCACCGCACAATTGAACGCCTCGCGGATGGCGTCTGCGGCGTTGAGATAGGCCGTCATGTCCTCGTCGCTTGATTCAGATCCACGCAGGCTGCGGTTGAGGGTGTCGAGCACCACCAAAACGGGGCCTCGCTCTGCTCCTGAATAGACGCGATCAGTGCCGCGTGATCTTTCACTAGGTCTAGGCGCGTCGGCATGAGGAAAAACGGGACTTCGACATCGGGCGCAATGTTGTGATGCTGCCGGAAGGCGGCCGCGCGAGCCTTAAAGCCCTCGGCGCCCTCGAAAGCGCAATAAACAACAGTGCCTGAGATGACTCGGCGCCCGCGATACTCCCAGCCGAGCGCGCTGTGCATCGCGAGATCAAAGGCCCAGAAGCTTTTGCCGCACTTCGGTGGCCCCCACACCGCAACGATCCCAACTCGGGGAATGAGCCCCTTCACGAGATAGGAGGATGAGGTTCCGGGGCTTAATTGGCCGAACGGGACAAGCTGAAACCGCCGTGGCGTCTCTGGCGCTCTGGCGCCATCTGCCACAATCCTAAGCCGCCCCCGATTGGCGTCGGCACGGTCGCACGCTTCATCGAAGCTCGAATAGTATTCAGTGCGCATGATTTATGCCTTTGAAAAAGTAGCGGCCAAAATTGCTTGCACCGCGTCTTGCCCAATCTCATCAACGAGGCCGCTCTCAACGGCGAATGCTTGCAGCGGATCGACGGCGTCGGGCAGATCGAATTCGCTGGCGGCGTAGAGGAGGGCGCGGGCCTCGGCTCGGGCAATAAGAACGCAGAGGGGCGATGGCGACCTCGCGGCCGCACGCACATCGCGTGTGTGCATGTCGAATTTCCTTCAGGAAATTTGTTGGGGGTGCTCAGACCAGGTGCGCCACCGGCCGAAATAACCTTTGCCGCTCAATGAGCGTCGTTACGCTGGTTCGCCGCTCTAAGGCTTTGACGTCGCGCATTAACCACACACCAGCCCCATTCCTGCCGCGATCAACCGGCGATATGCGACGTGAGGGGACCGGTTGCGCCGGCGAGGCGGGCCGATCCGCGTTTATGCTGTGGCGTCACCGGCGAATCTTGCAGACCGCTGCAGGGGTGCTCGCGGAGCGGGGAGAGCGGATGGGGCGGCAGCTCACACTTTTCGGCAGCATTGCCCGCGTCGGCGCGCTCGCCGCGTGCTGTACCGTGCTCGCCCATTGCTCGGGACCATTTTCCAGCAAGGAATACAGCCCCCGCGTGGTTGAAGAGGGCGAGCCGGTGCCCAAGGGTGGCGGCGCCTACCGCATCGGCAAACCCTACATGGTCAACGGCCGCACCTACGTGCCGGCCGAGAATCCCCGCTACCGCGCCGAGGGCGTAGCTTCCTGGTACGGCCGCGATTTCCATGGCCGGCTGACTGCCAACGGCGAAGTCTATGACACGCACAGCCTCTCGGCCGCGCACACCACCTTGCCGCTGCCCAGCTACGTGCGAGTGACCAATCTCGATAATGGCCGCTCGATTGTCGTACGCGTTAACGATCGCGGCCCGTACCACCGCAACCGCGTCATCGATCTGTCGATCGGCACAGCCAAAGCGCTCGACTTCTATAGCCGCGGACTTGCGCGCGTGAGGGTCGAATATGTCGGACCCGCGCCGCTCGAGGGAAGCGATGACGAGATGCTGATGGCGACACTGCGCGATGGGTCGCCCGCACCAGCGCCCTCGAAGGTTATGATCGCCTCGGCAAAGCCTTTCATCGCTAACCTCGATGACGGCAAGAACGCGCCGTCCGCGCGGTCGTTCACGCTCGCCAGCACGTCGAGCCGCGTCGTCGCATCGGCGAGCGAGGGCGTCTCGAGCAACCGGTCGAAGACGAAATCGCTGGTGCGATCCGCGTCCGCTGCGGAGTCTCCGGCCGAGCCTAGCCCGCCGCCCGATCCAGCGCCGGCTGCCTTTGCGCCGACGCGAAATGAGACGCTCGATTTAATGAGCGGTCGCGGGCTGTATTGACGCAACGCTTTCGCCACACGCCATCGATCCGCTGTGAGGAGATTGATTCTCGTAGGTGCAACTTGCTAAGCAAAAGGCCGGGCAGGCAGAAAGCGTGGACATTGGCCAACCGCGGCGTGCCATGAATATCTCAGTGACTGGCAGTCTATTGCGGCGGTGCTTCGTAAGCGGGGGCACTGCCGCCGTTGTTGTTGCAGCATGTTGCGTCGCAGCCGCGCCAAACCCTGTGTCGGGGCCGAAATCGAGCGAGGGCTATCAGACCGCCGCCGCGCACGCGATCTTGATCGAGGCCAGCAGCGGCAGTGTGCTGTTCGAAAAAGCCGCGGATGATCTCATCCCGCCGGCCAGCCTGTCCAAATTGATGACGCAAGAGGTGGTCTTCAATCTGATCAAACAGGGTCGGCTCAAGCCTACTGACGAATTCATCGTCAGCACGAATGCTTGGCGCAGGGGCGGTGCGCCATCGCACACGTCAAGCATGTTCATTCCTATCCACAGCAAGGTTTCGGTTGATGATCTTCTGCACGGTGCGATCATCCAATCGGCCAACGATGCTTGTATCGCGCTTGCAGAGGGTATTTCAGGCAATGAATCGAGCTTCGCGGAGCTCATGACCAAACGAGCGCGCGAGCTCGGCCTGACGAAGTCAACGTTCGGCAATTCGACCGGTCTTCCCGATCTGCGCCAGCTCATGACGGCGCGCGAACTTGCCAAGCTCGCACGTCACATCATCGAGACCTATCCCGATTACTACAAATATTACAACGAGCGCGAATTCACCTGGAACAAGATCCGTCAGTTCAATCGCAATCCCTTGCTCACGATGAATATCGGAGCAGATGGGCTCAAGACCGGTTTTACCAAGGAGGCCGGCTACGGACTGGTCGGCTCGGCGGTGCAGAACGGATTGCGCCTAATCGTCGTGGTCAATGGATTGAGGTCGGAGAAAGAGCGGGCCGATGAGGCCAAGAAGATCTTGGAATGGGGATTTCACAACTTCCAGTCCGGGCTGTTGTTCGCCGAGGGTCAAGAGATCGCCCAGGCCAAGCTCTATGGCGGCATCAAGGGTCACGTGCCGCTGACGGCGCGCAAAGAGGTACGATTGATGGTGCCGCGCGGCTCGCGCGACAAGATCATCGCACGCGTGGTTTATTCTGGGCCGGTGCCAGCGCCGGTGGAGGAAGGGCAGAAGATCGGCACGCTGAAAGTGTGGCGGGGCGAATTCGTGGTCCTTGAGGTGCCGCTGGAGGCGGCCGAGAGCGTAGCCACCGGTTCGATGCCCCGACGCGCCTTCGATGCCGCAACGGAACTGGTGCTCGGCCTGTTCCGCGCCGGATTCAAGCGGCTATAATAGCCATCATCGATGCCCGGCCCGCGGTCAAGCTTGCGCAGACTGCGTAAGCTCATCTGTGGTGCCAGGCGCCTTGCTTTCTGATGCGGCGAGATGAAAAGCAAGGGAAGGTGATGGCGCCGCGAGGCCCATTGGGGGCCTTTGTCCGTCATCGGTTAGAGCGCGATGCGTGGACGATTTATTACCTTCGAGGGCGGCGAGGGCACGGGCAAGTCAAGCCACGCGACGCTGTTAGCCGATCGCCTAAAGTCGGCCGGCATTGAGGTGATGCTCACCCGTGAACCCGGCGGTTCGCCCGGCGCCGAAGTAATCCGCCACGTGCTGCTTGCTGGGGTTGCCAAACCGCTCGGTGTAGAAGCCGAAGCGCTGTTGTTCGCCGCTGCCCGCGGCGACCACGTGCGCGGCGCCATCGAGCCCGCGCTGGCGCAGGGCGCGTGGGTTATCTGCGATCGATTTATCGACTCCACGCGAGTCTACCAAGGCGCCCTCGGTCGCCTTGATCCGCTTTTCATCCGCGCGCTTGAACGCGTAAGCGTCGGCGACCTCAAGCCCGACCTCACCTTCATTCTCGATGTCCCGGCCGAAATTGGACTTGCACGCGCCCGCAAGCGGCGCGGCGAGCGGGTGACCGACCGGTTCGAGGCGGAATCGCTAAGTTTCCATGAGGCCTTGCGCGAAGCATATCGCCTGCTCGGGGCCGCTGAGCCCGACCGGTGTATCGTGATCGATGCAACCGAACCAAAACCCACGGTCGCCGAACGGATTTGGCGAACCGTCGTCGAGCGGCTCGATCCCGCGCGCGACTCGAGCCTGTCTGCAGGCGCAATGTCGTGAGTGTCGAGGAACCCGACAGCCTCGAACCGGCACCCCCGCGCGAGACCAGCGTCCTCTATGGCCATGGGGAGGCGGAGCAGGCGCTGCTCGGCGCTTATCGCAGTGGGCGTTTCCCTCATGCCTGGCTGATTGCAGGGCCTGCCGGCATCGGCAAGGCAACGCTAGCCTATCGCATGGCGCGCTTCATGCTTGCGAACCCCGATCCACGCGCGCCGGAGGCGCGGAATGCCAAGTCGCTACACGTGCAGCCCGATCATCCGGCCGCGCGCCGGATCGCGGCACAGGCCCACAGCGATCTCTTGGTGCTCGAACGGACCATCAACGAAAAAACCGGGAAGCTGCGTCAGGATATCCAGGTTGACGACGTGCGGCGTACGGCCGCGTTCTTCGGTTCAACGCCCGGGGAGGGGGGCTGGCGGGTGGCGATCGTCGACGCCGTCGACGAACTCAACGAATCGGGGGCGAATGCGCTGCTCAAAGTGCTGGAAGAGCCGCCGCGCCGCGCCGTGCTACTATTGGTGAACCGATCGGCGGCGCGCGTTCTGCCGACAATGCGATCCCGTTGCCGATCACTGGTGTTGCGGCCGCTCGAGGCCGAGGACGTGGCGCGGGCCGCGGCCGCTGCGATCGGGGGGCGGCCCGATGCTTCCGAGATCGTGGCCGCAAGCGCAGCTGCGGACGGAAGCGTCGGCCGCGCGCTGGCGCTTCTCGATCGTGACGCACTTGACCTGCGTAATCGCACCCTGCGCTTGCTTGAAGCTCTGCCGGGCGTCGATCCACGCGCGCTGCACGCTCTAGGGGACCGCCTCTACGGCGTCGATCCGGCATCTCTGGCAGCTTTTGTCGACACGGTGAATGGGTGGCTGCACGCCCGACTGACTGGTGGTGAGCATTCCGTCGCACGTCTCGCCCGATTGGCGGAGGTGTGGGAAAAGATCAATACTGCTGCCCGCGATGCCGAGGAATTCAATCTCGAGCGCAAGCCGCTGGTGTTCGACGTGTTCGGCTGGCTTGCCGAGGCATCGCGCCGTTGATACCTAAGCGATAAAGCGTCACGGCCGGGTCGGGGCCCTGCGGGACCCCGGTGTCCCGGCCTTTTCGGTCAATTCCGAAAGCGCTCGACGGAACCGACCGATGGCTGACAAGCCCCGCTACTATCTCACCACCGCTATCGCCTATCCGAATGGTCCGCCGCACATCGGCCACGCCTACGAGGCGATCGCAACCGATGCGATCGCCCGTTTCATGCGGCTCGACGGCTACGACGTGCTCTTCCTCACCGGCACCGATGAGCACGGCATTAAAATGTTGCAGACCGCGGCGAAAGAGAAGCTTACCCCACAGCAACTCGTCGAACGCAATGTTCCGCGCTTCAAGGCGATGGTGGAGCGATTCAATTGTTCCAACGACGAATTTATCCGCACCACCGAGGAGCGTCACCACCGCGCATCGATCGGCATCTGGCAGCGGATGGAAGCGGCGAACGACATTTATCTCGGTAAGTATTCGGGCTGGTACTCGGTCCGCGATGAAGCGTATTACGATGAGGACGAAACTAGGTTCGATGAGCGAGGCGAACGCGTTGGGCCGCAAGGCACGCCGGTCGAATGGGTCGAAGAAGAGAGCTATTTCTTCAGGCTTTCCGCCTACCAGCAGAAGCTGCTCGATCTCTACGCGCAACATCCCGACTTCGTGCTGCCGAAGGAACGGCTCAATGAGGTCGTCGCCTTCGTCAAGGGCGGTCTGCAGGATCTCTCAATCTCGCGCACGACCTTCGATTGGGGCGTCAAAGTGCCGGGCAATTCGAAGCACGTTATGTACGTGTGGGTCGACGCGCTGACGAACTATATTACCGCTGTTGGTTACCCTGACGTGGACAGCCCGAAATTTCGCCGCTATTGGCCGGCGGATCTGCATGTGATCGGCAAGGACATCGTGCGTTTCCACGCGGTTTACTGGCCGGCCTTTCTGATGTCGGCGGGAGTAGAAGTGCCGCGCCGCATCTTCTCGCACGGATTTCTGTTCAACCGGGGAGAAAAAATGTCGAAGTCAGTCGGCAACGTGATCGATCCGTTCGCACTGGCGGACGCCTATGGCGTCGACCAAGTTCGCTACTTCTTCCTGCGCGAAGTCCCCTTCGGGCAGGATGGCAATTATAGCCTCGAAGCAATTGCTAACCGGATCAATGCTGATTTGGCCAATGACCTCGGAAACCTGGCGCAACGCTCTCTCACAATGATCGCGCGCCAACTTGGCGGCGTGCTGCCGAAACCGGGCGCGTTCTCTGGCGCGGACACGGCGATGCTTGCCCTAGCCGATGGGATGATCGGACGGGCACGCGAGGCGATGCAGACACAGCAGTTGCATCAGGTGCTCAACGCAGTCTGGTCGGTGGTCGCCGAAGCCAACCGGTATTTCGCGGGCGAGGCACCTTGGGCGCTGGCAAAGACCGATCCGGCACGCCAAGGTACGGTGCTCTATGTGACCGCCGAGGTGATCCGTCAAATTGCGATCCTGGTGCAACCGTTCGTGCCCAGTGCGGCCGCCAAACTGCTCGACCTGCTCGCGACCCCTGCCGACGAGCGGGATTTCCAAGCGGTCGGCGGCGCGCGCCGCATCGCCGCCGGAACGGCGCTGCCGGCGCCGGCCGCGGTCTTTCCCCGTTATGTCGACAGCGAAAGTAGCGCACAGAGCTGATGCTGATCGACAGCCAGAGTATCCATCCTTTGCCGGGTTTCGCATAGCTTCGCCCAATTTCTTAGTTGCTGCATCTAACTCGGCGGTTTGCAAGGCTTAGAGGCTCGCCGGAGCTTGCGGGCACTCAACCAGTCTCGCGCCGTTGCGGAGCAATTTTGAGTACCTAGTGAGTACCTAGCGAATACCTGAGCGCGCCTAGCAGGAAGGGACGCACGATGACCGTCAAGCTAACCGATCGATTTTTGACCAGCCGCAAGGCCCCGCCGACGGGCCGGGCGATCTACACGGACGCTACCGTGCCCGGCCTTGCTTTCCGGGTGGGTGCTGGCACGACCTTTAACCCCGAGGGGCGCCGCGATTGGCTCTTGCGCTATCGGCCGCGCAAGCAGGCACAGAAAGCAGTCGGGCTCGGCACCTACCCCGCGTTGTCGCTCGCACAAGCCCGGCAGAGGGCAGGGGAGATTATCACCGCCGCCAAGCGGGGCGTCGACCTGATCGCGCTCGAGGAATGCGAGGCAGAGGCGCGACGTATGGCGGAAACCAAGGCGCGGCCCTTGTCCGAAATCGCCAGCGCGTATCTCGACAGCGTCAAGCGCCTGCGGTCATGGCGTAGCATCGAAAGTCGCACCCGCTGCCACATCATCCCGAAGCTCGGCAAGAAGCCCATCGGCGAGGTGACGCGGGCGGATGTGGTCGAATTCCTCGATGACCTGGAACGCGAGGACGGGTTGCGGCATCAAGTCAACCGGTGCCGCGAAACCCTACGGGCCATCTTTGCCTACGCCGTCGAACGCGAGCTGATCACCGGCAATCCGGTCGTCGGGGTGTCGAAACGAAAGCTCGAAATTCCCCGCGATCGCACATTGACTACGGACGAATTGACCGCGCTTTGGCGAGCAATCGACAAGCTACCCCAATTGCCGCGCGCCTACTTCCGAGTGGTCGTGCTCACTGGCGCGCGACGCAATGAAGTGCGTTGCATGGCGTGGTCTGAGCTCGATCTCGATGTGGGATTGTGGCGCGTTCCGCCCGAGCGCAACAAGAGCGGCCGCGCGTTTGACCTACCACTAACGGCACTGCTGGTCGAAACGCTGCAAGCACTCCCACAAATTGGACCGATGGTATTCACGCTCGACGGCAAACGGCCCATGGCCGTACACCAACTGATCGAGCAGGTGCGCGGCGACGCGGCACTAATCGATGTGCGCCTGCACGATTTGCGCCGCACGCTCCGTACGGGCTTGGCCGAACTTGGCGTTAGTTTTGAGGTCGCCGAGCGCGTTCTCAACCATGCGATGCCCGGCCTACAGGCCGTCTACAAT
>DATFQX010000280.1:0-2761 GCA_035263865.1 Xanthobacteraceae bacterium | reverse complement strand
CGCAATAGGACGCATGCTCCTCTCGACAACATTGGTATCGAGCTCAATGCGACCGTCATCCAGAAAGCGCGCAAGGCCGTCCCAATGGTTGAGAGCATAGCGAATGGCTTCAGCAATGTCGGACTTCCCTGAGACCCGCGCGAGCTGCTGCTCGAACCAGACCTTGAGATCGAGGACGAGAGGCTTGCTCCTCGCTTGGCGCGCAAGGCGGCGTGCACCGGCGCTTTGCCCGCGGATTGTCTTTTCGATCAGATAGAGTTTGGCGATGCGTTCGAGGGCTTCGCTCGCGATCGGCGCGCAGCCTCCCTTGGCGATGTCGAAGAATTTGCGGCGCAGATGCGCCCAGCAGAAGGCGAGCGTGATCGCCTCGCCGCAAGGCGCGCCAGCAACGTTCTTATAGACCGCATATCCATCGCATTGCACGATCCCGCGGTAGTGCTCCAGCAGCTTGAGTGCATGGACGGCGCCGCGGCCCGGAGCGTAGCTGTAGGCCACAGCGGGCGGATCGGTTCCGCCCCACGGCCGGTCATCGCGGGCGACTGCCCAGAAGTATCCTTTCTTTGTCTGCCCGCGGCCGGGATCGAGCACCGGGACCACGGTTTCATCGACCGCGATCTTGCCAGCAGTGAGAATGAGTTCGCGCAAGCGAAGATAAATCGGCTTGAGCTCGGCCGCTGCATAACCGACCCAGAACGCCAGGATGGCGCGCTTGATATCGAGACCTTGGGCGAGCAGCATCTGGGCTTGCCGATAGAGCGGCAGATGCCAAGCGTATTTGGCAACCAGGACGTAGGCCACCATGGCCTCGGTCGGCAGCCCGCCTTTGATCAGCCGTTCAGGCGCGGGCGCCTGCACCACCGCTTCCTCGCAGGCGCGGCACGCGTATTTGGGACGGTGCGTCACGATGACCCGGAACTGTGCCGGGACAACGTCGAGCCGTTCCGAGGTCTCCTCGCCGATGACATGCATACGCGTCCGGCAGCACGGGCAATTGGTATCGTCGGGCTCGATCGTCACATCGACGCGCGGCAGATGGAGAGGAAGCGCACCGCGATTGATGCGGCGCTTCGCGGCCCGCATGCTTGCCGCCGCCGCGTCCTTCTTGTCGTGTTCGGCTTCCTCGGCGGCGATGGCTTGCTCGATATCTTCGAGCGCCAGACGCAGCTGATCGGGATCGAGCTTCTCCGAGCGCCGGCCGAACTGCGCACGCTGCAATTGGCGGAGCAGATGGCGCAGGCGATCGAGCTGGGAGAGCGCCTGATCACGTTCGGCGATCGCCGTATCCCGTTCGGCGCACACCGATTGCACCAACGCATGCAGCGCTTCGATTTCGGTAGGGAGCTCGGTTACGATCTTGATCACGCACGATACTGAATCCGATTCGTTTGCTGTTGTGAATCCGCGATGACACGAACGGATTCACAAACTCGTGTGCTCACGATGCTGCGGTCGGTCGTGCTACATCGCGCGCATACAACCGCGACCAATCCATTCCGTCGAGCAGCGCAGCGATCTGCGATGCCGTCAATCGCATCACGCCATCGCTGATCGGCGGCCAGCGGAAAGCTCCGTGCTCCAGCCGTTTCCAGAACAGCACCAGGCCGGATCCGTCCCAGGCCACGATCTTGAGGCGGTCCGCGCGTTTCGAGCGGAAGACGAAGATCGTCCCCGAGAACGGATCATGCCCCAATTGCTCGCGTACGAGTGCAACGAGACCGTCGGCGCCGCGGCGGAAGTCCACCGGCTTGGTGGCCACCAGCACCCGCATTCCAGCCGGCACCGTAATCATATCGCCGCCCTCACGGCGCGCACCACCGTCTGCAACGTCGCGACATCAATCCCAGGCGGAATCCGAACCGTCGCTGCGCCGATCACGATCTCGATCAGCAGGAGCGTCGGCGCGAGCGAGGCGGCTGCGCATGGCCGGGCTGGATCCACGAGCACCGGTGCGAAAGCCGCACTGCTCTCAGCAGCCCCGCTATCCGATTGCTGCCGCCAAGCCCGGCGCCATGCGAACAGCTGCTGCGCCGTCAATCCGTGCCGGCGGGCAACCGCCGACACCGACGCGCCCGTCTCGAACGTCTCGGAAACGATCCGCGCCTTCTCCTCCGGCGTCCAACGCCGCCGGCGTCCGGCTCCGGTAAACACCTCCAGCCGGCGAACCGGCTCGGGCTGCTCCTTAGGCTTAGGCAAAAACTCAGTGTCCGACATGTGTCCAACCTCCTCGAATCGAGGTCGAACAATCACCGATTACGAGCCGCCAAACGAGATGGTGCCAGAAGACCGCTTACGATATATTTGAGGCTGTAGAAGATCCTGTAGCTGTTCTCTTGGGTCTTTTTCTGAGGGATCAAGTGACCTGCCTTGATTTTCCCTTTGGCGGCTTCAAGGCAACTCCGGAGAGCTTTGACCATAGGCTAGTTTCTGTCGCAAATCCCAAGATAGCCCGGTAGCTCCGGCCCTTTTCGAATTTTCCACAGCTGCGATTTTTTGCCGTGCTTTTTTGATTGAATGTATGTGTGTTTTATGCCACACATAACGAATGCACAAGAACGAATCACCTGCGGATGTAACGCGCTGGTTGGCGGATCGGTCGGCGGGGCGATGGCCGGCCATTCTCGGCTCGCTGAGCCTGCGTCGGAGCCCGTGCATACGGGAGAATTGCCAGGCTTGCCGATCTGGTGAACAGCACCCGAGTTACGTGTTGTACGGTCGTCGCAAGGGACGCCGGTTTTCGGTTTACATTCCAGAAGAACTGGTG
>DATFQX010000279.1:0-2440 GCA_035263865.1 Xanthobacteraceae bacterium | reverse complement strand
GGCTGCGTCAGGATGCCAGCGAGGTCAACACGCTGTTTCGCGACCTGCTGATCGGCGTCACCAATTTTTTCCGCGACACAAAGGCGTTCGAGGCGCTGGAGCAGGTGGTGATGCCGCGCCTGTTCGAAGGCAAAGGTCCCGCGGACACGATCCGCGTGTGGGTGCCGGGCTGCGCCACCGGCGAAGAGGTCTATTCGCTCGCGATCATGTTGCGCGAGCAGTCCGAACAGAGCCGCTCGCGCGTGAAAGTGCAGATCTTCGCCACCGATATCGACGAAGCGGCGCTGGGAGTGGCCCGCGCCGGCCGCTATCCTGACACCCTGCTGCAAGGCGTGTCCAAGGAGCGGCTCGAGCGCTTCTTCGCCTCCGAAGGCACCAGCTACGTCATCAACAAGCCGATCCGCGACATGTGCGTGTTCTCCTCCCACAGCGTGGTGCGCGATCCGCCGTTCTCGCGCATGGACCTGATCTCGTGCCGCAATCTGCTCATCTACCTCAACAGCGAGCTGCAAGGTCACGTCATCCCGATCTTCCATTACGCGCTCAAGCCCAATGGCTTCCTGTTCCTCGGCACGTCCGAGAACATTTCCCAGCACGGCGACCTGTTTACCTCGGTCGACAAGAAGAACCGCGTGTTTCAACGGCGGGGAGACGGCGCGGCCATGCCGCATCTGCCGGTGCTGTTTCGCCGGCACGGCGCTGGCGGCGGCTTGGCCGAGAGCAGAGGGCCGACGGGACACTCGCTGCGGCAATCGATCGAGGCGCGCGTGCTCGAGCGCTACGCGCCGGCCCACGTCGTGGTGACCCGCGAGGGCGACGTCATCAACTATTCCGCCGGCACGGGAAAATATCTGGAGGCCCCGCCGGGGCGACCGAGTCGGGCGCTGATGGCGATGGCGCGCAAAGGCCTGCGCCTGCCGCTGCGTTCCGCTCTGCACGAGGCGGTCGAAACGCAGCGCACGGCAGTGCGCGACAACGTCGAGCTGGAAGGCGGCGGCAAAAGCGAGTTCGTCAGGATCACGGTCGAGCCGCTGCGCGAGGACGACAACGAGACGCTCTACCTCGTCGTGTTCGGCGATTTGCGCGCGCCGGCCGCGTACGAGGAGCCTCCAGCCAAGCAGCGCAAGGGAAAAGCACGCGATGCCAATCTCGAGCAACTCGAACGCGAGCTGCGGGAGACGCGCGAGCGGCTGCAGTCGATGGCGGAAGAGTACGAAACCGCGATCGAAGAGCTCAAATCCAGCAACGAGGAGATGGTCTCGGTCAACGAGGAGCTGCAGTCCACCAACGAGGAACTGGAGACGTCGAAGGAAGAGCTGCAGTCGGTCAACGAGGAGCTGCAGACCGTCAATCACGAGCTGACGGTCAAGATCGATGAGCTCGATCGCGCCAATTCCGACTTGAAGAACCTCTATGAGAGCACGGAAATCGCCACCATCTTTCTCGATCGCGAGTTGATCATCCGCAGCTTCACGCCGGCCGTGACCCGCATCTTCAATCTCATTCCCGGCGACCGCGGGCGGCCGCTCACCGACATCGCCCACCATCTCGATTACGCCGAGCTTCCGCAGGATATCCAACAGGTCTTCGGCGCACGCCAGCCGCTCGAGCGGCGCGTCAACCGGCGCGACGGCGCGGCGCACTACATCGTGCGCGCGCTGCCTTATTGGACCGGCAGCGGCAAGGTCGAAGGCGCCGTCTTGACCTTCAGCGACGTGACGGGCTTGGCGCAGGCCGAGGAGCAGCAGCGTGTTCTGGTGGCCGAGCTCAATCATCGCGTGAAGAACATGCTGACCGTGATCGTCAGCATCGCGACTCAGACTCTGAAGCAGTCGGACGATGTGGAAGCAGGCCGCGAAGCCTTCCTCGATCGGCTGCACGCCATGGCGCGCGCCTATGAGCTGGTCTCGCACGACCAGTGGGGTGACGTGTCTCTCCTCGATGTGGTTCGCCAGGAGGTCGAGCCGTATCGGACCGGCCGCGATGATCGCATCGCCATCGACGGGCCGGCGGTTTCGCTCAAACCGAAACTCGCGCTCTCCCTCGGCATGATCGTCCACGAGCTTGGAACGAATTCCGTCAAATACGGTTCTCTATCTGCAGCCGGCGGATCGCTCGAAGTCTCCTGGGCGATCGAAAGACGCAGCGGGGAGAGCCTCGTATTCGACTGGGTGGAGCGCGGCGGCCCGCCGGTTGGCAAGCCGCCGCTGCATGGTTTCGGCCTGACCTTGATCGAGCGCGAAGTCAGCCATGGCCTCGGCGGAAAGGCAAAGGTCGAATTCGAAGACGGCGGGCTGCGGGTCAATTTGAGGATACCGCTCGATTCGCAGTAGCAGACCGGGGAGGGGAGATATGGACGGTTTGTCTTGCCAGCCTTCCTCCTCGGTCCCTCAAAAAAGTCGAACCCGGACGTCGAGCCCGCGGCGAGACGGGCTTTGCT
>DATFQX010000278.1:0-6046 GCA_035263865.1 Xanthobacteraceae bacterium | reverse complement strand
TGCGTCCAGGACGTCCATCGGGGATGTGCTCTTCCGGAAAATGATTCCGGATGCGCTCCCACTGCTCGTTTGTCAGCCGAATCATCCGACATTTATAGCCGATCGACTCCGCCTAGCAATTTTGAGATAGGTTCTAATCACCAGCTCGAACTTGGTCGGTTGCACAATCGTCAGCTCGGAGACCTTGGCACCTTTCAGAATTCTTGCCGTGTAAACGCCGACCAGTCGAAAGGCATCGGGCAAGCTCGGTCCATAACTGATCAGGCCACCCCTTCTGGCTGCTTCAGGGGAAAATCCGCGAGGCGCTCAGGGTCGCAGCTTGCTGACAAGCCTCTCGCAGTTGCTGAAAAAGCACGCTCCTTTGCAAATTGCTGAGGGCTCCAAAACTGAGACTCAAAAAGGACTGATTTTTAGCGTCGTCTCAGGACGATGGATTCGGCAGGGTTTTCGTCTTCATGACGCGCTAACAGCTCGTTCGTTTAAGTGGGGGGCTCAATGACCGCAATCTCGCTCGGACAAGCCGGTCGCCGTAGCCGGCTCAGCAGGATGGCCAACACCGCTGCGATCCAATTTGGTCGATGGACGAACGATAGCGGTGGATATTCAGTAGGCCCAGCTCAGGTACGCGAGCAGTTCGAAGTGAGCAACGTCACTGCACGGTCGCAAGAATTTGCCGGTGGGTTCGTCGATTTGCTCCTCGGCAGGGGCGCCCGTCATCCGCGGTGATGCAAGGCCGCTCGGCTCGCTGCGCGCGCGCCGCGAGCGGCCAGGCCGCCGCAGTACCCCCGAGCAGCGCGATGAACTCGCGCCGTTTCACTGCCCCAGTACCTTCCCGTGCTTCCGACCGAAAGGATAGCACACTCGGCGCGCCACGAGACTGCTAATACTTTCCAACTACCTTTCGCAGCGCGTCATTGATCCTGTCTTGCCAACCCGGACCAGCGTCTTGAAAGTGATCAAGAATGTCCCGGTCAATTCGCAAAGAGACAAGCTCCTTTGCATTCGGGATGGTCGGATGCTTGGGAGGCAGGTCTGCGGGCTTCGTGGTTGCCGCTTTAAAATGCACTGCAGAGTACGGATGAGGACCGCCTGGGATAGCTCGGTTAGAACTGCAAAACCGTGTACCCCGGTTCAATTCCGGGCGTGGCCTCCACTGAAACTTCAATAACTTAGGCTAGATTTTGAAGGGCGGCTGTTCGCTCGTTTTTCGGCTCTGGGAACCCTCTGGGAACCCTTTTGGCGCCCTGCCCGCCACGGGCAATGCGTGTGCGTCCGTTTCGTTAGTCCGGGCGCGGATCGCCGAGGATAGGCGCGCGTGTGCCGGGACAGGTTGACGGCGCTGTTACGACGTAGCCTGCGCGCGTCATCGCTGCAGCGAATCTCTCGTCCATCTTCTCGCGCTCGCCCCTTGGCCAATAACCAATTTGCGCCGGATGTCCCGTGCCCTTGTTGCGAATCAAAAACGGATCGCGAGCCACAGTCGATGGCTTAGCATATCGCCAACGACAGCGGCGTTGGTAAAAAACGCTTACATTGACGCGACGCGACACCGCGTCGAAAATCTTTGACATGCTGACTACTCAAGTGACGGATTGCATGTTGCGCGCCGCGCGCAGTCTCACCGGCTTATCGCAGCAAGACGTTGCCGCCCGGCCGCGCCAGACTTTGCACGAGGCCGGCGCGGATCAGATCCGGCCTCAGGGAGTTCATGGGAGCCTCCATTGGAATTGAATTTCGACTCTGTACATCAAGATCGATGTTTCATCGACGGCGAACCATAACCGGGATGATTAACAGTCCCACGCCGGCGCCAGTCTTCGGCCTCTACGAACAGCGATCAGCCGCGGCCGGCGGCCAAGCGACCACACAAGCAGTGCTAAGCTTCGGTGCGATGGCTGCTCGTCTCCACTTTTGCTATCGCTCGCTCGTCGCCTCAGGTAACGTAAAACAACTTCGGCGGTGGGCTTCCGTTTCCAAGTCTGCGGACGCGTAGCCGAATCTTCGTGCGTTCGCCGTCAGTGTGCAGATGCTCCCCGATCACTTTGTATGCGGCTTCGTCGGCATCGCCGGCCGCGACGAAGCGCGCGTCTTGCTGGTCCCAGCGGCCGCGGCGGCAAAGCTCGACCTCGTATATGTCCATGGTACCCATGATGTGTCTCGTTGCACCGAGGCTTCTAGAGGGAAGACAGGAAAAAAGCAGTGACGCCCATCACAATTAGATCGATTAAGACAGCTCGCGATGAGGCCAGAAGCCAAGGAAGATTGGTCAAGAGACACGCGGCGGTGAAGACGGCGAGAGCATTGTCGAGCACATCGCCGGCATTGAGGATTATCAGGTCGCTCTCGCGACCTTGATCCACAGCCGACAAAGGCTCCTTCGTAATCCCGCAGTGCAGTAGGTTTCCCGCAGTGCTATCTTCCGCTTCGAAGCACGGGAGAAATTGCTGGTGAAACGGCGCGAGTTCATCACGCTGCTCGGCGGCGCGGCAGCGTGGCCGCTAGCGGTACGCGCGCAGCAGCCGGCGATGCCGGTGATCGGGTTTCTGAGTTCGCGCGCACCGGAGGAATCCGAGCACCTCGTCGCCGCATTCCGTCGTGGGCTAGCCGAAGGCGGCTTTGTCGAGGGTCAGAACGTCGAAATCGAATGCCGCTTTGCGGCTATCGTGTCAGGCGCAACAGAGGAGGAACGGCAGTGTGCAAAGCTTCGATCGCGGCGGTACTGCTTGCATTCGGAATCGTTGCCCTCTTCCAGGAGGGCACGAACGCAATGATTATCCCGCCGGCCGGTTTGCTGCCAACCTTAGCAATACCGGCTATCGAAACGGCCGCACTACGGAGAGATGTCACGGTGACCCGCCACGTCGCAGTCAGACATCGAGGTGTGACCGTCAGAGGCCGTCACGTGGCAGTTCGGCATCGAGGCGTCACCAGAACTCGTCACATCGCGGCCGGACATCGAGGCGTCGCAGTTAGAACCCGGCACGTCGCAATTCGACATCGAGGCGTCGCAGCCCGTAGGACCCATGTTGCGGTGCTCAGGCGCGGCGCTGCGGCTGTGAAATCCACCGCGGTCGTGAGGCCCGTGAGGCCGTGGGTCCAGCAACCCTACTACGGCGCCGTCTTTGACGGTGTCACACTGGGCGCCGTCATCGCCGCCAATGCTGTGCCGACTTTGCCGTCCATCGACCTGTGCTGGTATTGGTCCAATTCGTCCAAGACTCGCGGCTATTGGGACTTCTGCCAATAGTTCGACGACCATGCTCGCGCGTCCACGCCTGCTGGGGCAACGGATGATGGAACGCGACAGTCATGCATCGAGAACCGGCCGGGCACGGACACCATATCGCCATCGAAGCGGTCGTGCGCGCGCCCGCCGACGGGTACACGCTAACCCCGTTGCGAGCCTTCTCAAAGTTGGAATTACTCGCCAAATGCGGGCCTGGTCGCTCATTGCAGCGCCTGCCTCATGTCGATGATGGCGGCGTGGTGCGCGGCAGTTGGCGTACCCTCATGCGCGAGTGCCTTCATTGCCGCGCGCACGGCTTCAATGTGGGAGCTGATCATGTCGGTGGTGTTGCGCGCCGCCTCGACATAGGCTCTGTTCTTCGCCGCGATCTCCTCGCTGTACTCCCGCATCACGCTCGCGAATTCGACCATTTTCTCGCGCAGCTCGCTGCGTATGTGCTCGGTACCTTCCCTGACCGCGGCAAGCAGTGTCTCACACTCAGCGACCATCTTCTGCGCCGCTTTGTCGGCCTCGTCAACGAGACCGAGCGCCGCCTTAATGGCTTCATCGCTGCTGGATGAGATCTGCTGGTAAAGCACACCCTGTAGTGCAGCGTTGTTCTTGTCTTGCCTCTCGTTCATGAAATCCTCCCTATGCCTCTAGTAACGGAGTGCCTTAGCCCTTAGTCACGGCGGGCTGTGGGTATTTGCCAACCGGATACTTGCCGACCGGATACTTGCCCACCGGGTACTTGCCGATTGGCGCCGCCGCCACCGGGGGCGGCTCCTTGCGCGGCAAATCGGCGGCAGCGGCAACGCTCATCATGGCCACGAGCCCAGCCGTTACGATTACGACGATCTTCATGATGCTAATCCCCTTGTGTTGGGCACCCGGACGGGCCAACCGAGTGACGCCCCTATTCCGCTTTGTCTGTGCGAGACGCCCGCTTCTACCATCCCACGTTCCGGCTCAATCACCGGGGGAATGGCTCCCGACTATTTGTCGCCTCGGCCGATCGAATGGTTCAAATGTAATCGGTAGGATCAGGACACTGGCATCCGGATCGGACGGGGGGCTGACCGACCAACCGCGCCGGGTCCCCGTCATGGGGTAGCCGATTGGAAAGGACGCCGGGGCGCTGCTGGTCATAGCCGATCCTTATTTTGATGCACGGTGCGACCAGATCGTTGTCGCGGCGCGGCGAGACCCTTCGACTTTCGATTGACGCGCACACGAGTCCGTGGCGTGCTCCTTGTGTTTGGTGCGCCCCTTGCCAGCTTTACTTGCTGGGGGGGGGGACCCGGAGCGCGGCCGGAGCATCGCATTACGATTTTTGCGTCGCCAATAGAGGTGCCGCCCCGGCTTTTCAGGGCAATTTGCTCCATTAGACTGTAGGCGTGCCTGATAACCGACGTTCCAAGGAAGGGTAAGATGGACAGCTACACGAAAGGCGTTTTAACCGTCATTGCCGCCGCGCTGGTGATGCTCGTAATCCAAAACCTTATACCGAACGCTAAAGCACAACTCCCCGATAGCGGCTGCGGCCTGACCGAGCGTACGGCTTGCTATGTCGCGACTGCCCCAGCGCGGCCGCTGCAAATCATCGGTGCGACGCCATTTCCGCGCTAGTGGGGCGACATACGGCCCTAACTAAGGCGGGATACTCCCAAAGGGTCGAAGGAAAGCTCGACGTGCTCTGCGTTGAGTGCCACTAAGTGCGCCCACTCGTCGAGAAGTACGGGCGCAAGGCAAACACGGCATCAGGCCTCCCGCTTCGACCAATTCCCGGACATTGGGCATAGTCGGCAGTCGCACGCCCAGCGCCAACGTGTTGATGCGAATTCGGTTGGTGCTGACGAGCGGGTCGGCGACGACATAAAGCGCCTCCGCATGACCCTTCAGCGCCTCGAAGGCGAGCGCTCAGGGGAGCGGCCAAAATACCGACTGAACTTCGATACAGCGTTGAGATACGATTGTTGCGTCGCCGGCGACAGATTGCGGACCGTCATGTCCTCGATCATGCGGCGGCGAAGAGGGCTGATCTCAGCCATCGGAGACCTCCTGTCTGAAGGGTTGGGTTGCGAACCCACGATCCTCTCAGACAGGAGCCGATTAGTGCGACCGCTCGTCAAATGCCGCGAAAGCGGCTTCGTTCAATCAGCAAGCTCGGGCGGTGCGTGGGGAATGGCTGTCCGCGCCGCTGCTGATTTACATTTGCAATGGGCCTTTGATTTCGGTTTGCAGCGCTATCGGGAAAAAACTCCTTAACACGGTAGAGAGTGCCGGCAAATCTAGCGAGGTCATCCTTCGAAAGGACGTATGTAACGAGCCCTTTCCGGGGCGAATTGATGACAAGCTTGATCCCTGGCCCGGCACTTATGGTGAGAAGAGAAGGGTCCGAGGTTTCCATCTCCTTCATCGAGCCGATAATTTTCCAAGAATCGGACTGTGCCTTCACCGCCTTCGACCATAGGGCGATGAGCAACAACCATTCCTCTCGCTTGAAGGAGAAGGAACTGCGCAACGGCGTCGCAATGCCTAGTAATGCGACTCTACCTGATGTTTCAGCTTCCGAATCAACAACAGTAACGACATCAAGCTCTATCTCCAAATTCTGGAATTTCGCTATGAGCTCGAGCTGGACTTGGGCCTGCAGCGGAAAGGTCAAAGCCGACAAGCTGACTAGAACCTATCTCAAAATCGCCTGAAGAGGACAACGAGGCAAGCGAGCTGTACGAAGCCGAGGAAGTTGTGGGCGTAGTATTCCCAACGGACGAGGATGCGGCGCTGCCATTGAATCCAAGCAAAGAAGCGCTCCAC
>DATFQX010000277.1:0-31706 GCA_035263865.1 Xanthobacteraceae bacterium | reverse complement strand
AAGCAAGAGTTAACGACCGCCGCTCGGGACCATGTCCGAGAGCGGATTCCGCCAGTCGCGGCGCAACTTTCCATGCGCAGCGGAGTGAACTGCGGCATTCCTGCAACAGGTTCCAAAGACTATCGAATTGGGCCGTCTTCGGCCTGGAAGTACGCAGCCCTTTTCGTTACCTAATTAAGCAAGTGGGGGACTCAAAACGCACTGATCGTGGGTCGCGCCGGAGAGCGTGATGGGGGTAACAATGCGGGGACCGGGAATAGCATTGCTGCTGAGCGGGCTTTTGCTCTGCGGGTGCGTGCACGCGCAGCTCGAGCCGGCCTCCGAGGCGAGCATGACCGCGCGTGACAAGAAGCTCCTCGCGAACGCCCCCTACGTGAAGGCGACCATCCCAGCCCAATACCAGCGCGCCATCGTCAAGTATCACCGCAAGGAAGCCCCGGGCACGATCGTCGTCGATAGTGACGCGCGCTACCTCTACTACGTGCTGCCGGACAACCAGGCGATCCGCTACGGCGTGATCGTCGGCGAAGAGGCGCAAAATTGGTCCGGCGTCGCCAAGGTCGGCCGCAAAGAGGAATGGCCGGGATGGACCCCGACCGAAGGCGAAAAGCGGCGCCTTGGCCCGCTGCCAAACTATGTCGAAGGCGGTCCGGCCAATCCGATGGGGGCGCGCGGCATTTACCTTTATTCGGGGGGACACGACACGCTGTACCGCATCCACGGCACCAACCAGCCGGAATGGATCGGACACGCGATCTCATCCGGCTGCATCCGGATGACCAACGAGGATGTGATCGATCTCTACAATCGCGTCAAAATGGGCGCGATCGTAGTGATGCTGGGGCCGAGATCGGGGGAGCCGCGGTTCGCCGCGGCTGATGTCGGCCGCTACTGAGGGCTCGAGGGGGCTGGGAGCGGCGTCGGGTGAAAGCCCGGCGCCGTTCCATTTTTTTGACTTAGGCTTCCATGAGCCGTTCGTGCTTGACCCAATCGAGCGTCCGATCGAGCGCGCGGCCGAGCCGATCGAACAGCTCGTCGATCTCGCCGGGCGTGATGATGAGCGGCGGACAGATCGAGAGGATGTCGCCCATAAGGAAGCGAACGATCAGTCCCTCCTCTTCGGCGTAGCGCACGGCCCGCGGCCCAATGCCCGACTTAGGCTCGAACGAGCGTTTGCTCTTCTTGTCCGCAACCAGCTCGAGACCGCCGACCAGCCCGAGCCCCCGCGCCTCTCCGACCAGCGGATGCTTGCCGAGCGCGGCAAGGCGAGCCTGGAAATGCGGCGCCTTGCGCACGGCCTGCTCGGCGATGCGCTCGCGCCCATAAATCTCGAGCGCCTTGAGCGCCACCGCCGCCGCAACCGGATGGCCGGAATAGGTGAAGCCGTGCCCGAAGGTGCCGATCTTGCGGCTTTCATCGAGAAGAGCTTGGTACGCCATCTCAGGCACGGTCACCGCGGCCATGGGCACATAGGCCGAGGTCAACGCCTTGGCGACGCTGATCGAGTGCGGCTCGAATTCGAGCGCGGTGCAGCCGAACATGGTTCCGAGCCGGCCGAAGCCGCAAATCACCTCGTCCGAGATCATATAGACGTCGTATTTCCGGCAGACCTTCATCACCTCTTGAAAGTAGCCCTGTGGCGGCACGATCACGCCGCCGGCGCCCATCACGGGCTCGGCGATGAAGGCGGCGACCGTGTCCGGGTCCTCTTTGCAGATGAGATCGTCGAGTTCGCCTGCCATACGCCGCGCGAATGCCGCTTCGGTCTCACCCATATGCGCGAAGCGATAATGGTGCGGACAGGCCGTGTGCAAAATTCCCGCGATCGGCAGATCGAAATCCCGGTGATTGTTCAAAAGGCCCGTGAGCGAAGCCGCCGCCACCGTGACCCCGTGATAGGCCTTGTGCCGGCTGACGATCTTCTTTTTGCGCGGCCGGCCAAGCGCGTTGTTCATGTACCAGACGAGCTTGACCTGGCTGTCGTTCGCCTCCGAGCCCGAGGAGCAGAAGAACACCTTAGATGTCGGAACGGGCGCGATCTCCTTGAGCCGTTCGGCGAGCTCGATTGCGGGATCGTGGCTCTTGGCCGTGAACAGATGGCTGAAGGATAGTTTGCGCATCTGCGTCGCCGCGGCCTCGACCAGCTCTTCGTTGCCGTAGCCCAGCGCCGTGCACCACAGCCCCGCCATGCCTTCGATATAGGCCTTGCCTTGCGTGTCGTAGACGAACACGCCCTTCCCGCGCTCGATGATCAGCGGACCGGTTTCGCGCAGCACCGCAAGGTTGGTGTACGGGTGAACGAGCGTCTCAACATCGCGGACGGCGAGATTGCTGAGCGGGGGCATGGCACTCCTCGTCATGGCGCGGCAGCCGGGCGGGGCGGCGGCAATGGCACGGCCTCCTCGCCTGGTTCACGCACGTCCCATTGGCACATGCGGTGGCCGCCCGCGCGCTCGGCCAAATCCACATGAACGTGGTTCTCGTGATAGCCGTCGGAGCCGGGGCCGAGCACCGTCGTAAAGCGCACGCAAGTGCTTTTCCGCACGCGCTCGCGAAAATCTTTGTCAGCCGCCGGATCGGTCAGCTCGATGACGCTGCCGCTGGCGAGCTTGACCGAGCGTACGTCGAGCGCGTTGGCTTTGCCGTGCTCGGAGAGTTTCGCACCGATGATGCGGTTGCGGCCGCGGCAATCATAGGCTGCGTAGTTGTCGACGCTCTTGAGCGGTCTCCCGAAAGCGCGCACCGCCGGCGCCAGGTCCTCGCGCACCCACTGCACGATGGCCTCGGCGAAACTGCAGCGAAGAATCGCGGGCGGCGTCACCGCGACCCGAGTCCTGTCGGCGAGCCACACCGCCTCGAGCCGCACCACATCCTCCACGTTGCATTCGCCGGGTCCGATCAGCGCCGGCAGCGACGGCGCGACCGCCAATTCCGCCGTGAGCCGCAGCCGGCACGCCGAGGACGGTGCCGGCTCTTCGGCGCTCGCCTCCGCCGGAGGTTCGGGTCGTGCAATCTCCGCCGGCCGCGGCCGGGGCAATGGGACGCGCTTTGCGGCCGCAAAACCGCAGGTCGCGAAGCCGAAAAAAGCGAGAAGGGCAAGAAGCGCTGAAAGAAGTTTCACCGTCTCGATATGGGCACGAATTACGACGTTATAGGGGCCAATCGGCACCGCCACTGGCCCAGCGCTCGCAAATAGCGTTCTCTTCTGCATAGCCAGTGCGCAACGATACGAGAGCTTCGCGGCAGGCACGGCACATGAGCCATTTCGACGTCGTCGTCTGCGGCCTGGGCGCGAGGGTAGCGCGGCGCTTCAGCACTTGGCGCGCGGAGGCAAGCGTGTGCTGGGGATCGAGCGCTATCAACCCGGCCACGACCGCGGCTCCTCCCATGGGCTCACGCGCATCATTCGGCTCGGCTATTTCGAGCATCCTTCCTATGTCCCGTTGCTGCGGCACGCCTATCGGCTCTGGCGCGAGCTCGAAGCGGCGAGCTGGCAAAAACTTCTCCACATCACCGGCATTGCCGAGATCGGCCCGCCCGAGAGCACCTTGGTCACGGGGTCGCTGCGCTGCGCCGAGATGCACGCATTGCGCCACGAGGTGCTGCCGGCACCGGAGCTGATGCGCCGCTTCCCCGCATTCAGGGTGCCGTGCGACTTTGTCGGTGTCGTCCAACCGGATGGTGGGATCCTGAAAGCGGAGGCATCGGTCTTGGCTCAGCTCGCGCTCGCAGCGGCGGCGGGGGCAGACATTCACAGCGGCGAAAGCGTGCACGCGGTCGAGCCGCGCGCGGGCTGCGTGCGTATCGTGACCGATCGGGGAAGCATCGAAGCCGGCGCTGCGATCATTGCGGCGGGGGCGTGGGTGAAATCGCTGCTTCCGGCGCTCGCGGCGCCGCTGCGGATCACGCGAGAAGTGATGGCATGGTTCGAGCCGATCGACGCGCAGCTCTCTCGACCCGGACGCCTGCCGGTGTTCATGATTGAGAGCCGGCACGGCTTGCACTACGGCATTCCAGGCGATGGCAGCGTCCAACGCGGCATCAAAGTCGCCAAACATCACCACCGCGATGAAACGGTCGATCCGGCCGCTTACGATCAAACGGTGGGTAGCGACGACGAGGCGCTGATCCGCGGCGCGCTGGCCGAGCATGTTCCGACGGCGAACGGCCGGCTCATCGCAGCCAAGACCTGCCTCTACACGGTGACGCCGGACGGCCATTTCCTCATCGATCGCCTGCCCGGCGCTCCCAACATCATCGTTGCCTCGCTCTGCTCCGGTCATGGCTTCAAATTCGCGCCCGTGATCGGCGAGATTCTCGCTGATCTTGCAATCACCGGCACGACTCCCCACGACATTGCACGATTTTCGCTCGCGCGCTTTGGATAAACTCGGGTGACGCGAACGCAGATTCTCCGGTTGCGCAGCCGCGGCATGCCGCTACCCTTGAAGCGCGCGGCCAAGCCGTCTACGAACCCGCATTGACGCCGCGATAAGGACCACAGGAAAACGCCATGCTTGGGCTGATGCAGGACTGGCCGCTCCTTTGCCATCGCGTCCTCGACCATGCCGCGACCAACCACGCCGCGCGGCCGATCGTCACGCGCTCGATCGAAGGCCCGCTTCACACCAACACTTACGCCGAGATCCGCGCGCGTGCCTTGCGCTTGGCGCAGCGGCTCGAGAAGGACGGCATTCGGTTCGGCGACCGCGTGGCGACGCTTGCCTGGAACACGTGGCGCCATGTCGAGGCCTGGTACGGCATCATGGGAATCGGCGCGATCTATCACACGGTCAATCCGCGGTTGTTTTCCGATCAGATCGCCTGGATCATAAATCACGCCGAGGATCGCCTACTGCTGGCCGATGTGACCTTCGTTCCGCTCTTGGAAAAGCTCGCCGACAAGTTGCCGAGCATCGAACGCTACGTGCTGCTGTGCGATCAGGCGCACATGCCAAAAACCTCGCTCAAGAATGCGGTGCCCTACGAGGAGTGGATCGGCGAGGTCGACGGCGATTTTTCCTGGAAGACATTCGACGAGAACACCGCGGCAGGCATGTGTTACACCTCCGGCACGACCGGAAACCCGAAGGGCGTCCTCTACTCGCACCGCTCCAATGTCCTGCATGGGGTGATGGCCAATATGGCCGACATGAAGGGTTATTCGTCCCGCGACGTGGTCATGCCGGTCGTGCCCATGTTCCACGCCAATTGCTGGGCGATGATGTACGCGGCGCCGATCGCAGGCGCCTCTTTGATTTTGCCCGGCAACAAGCTCGACGGCGCATCGGTCTTCGAATTGCTCGACCGGTACAAGGTCACTTGCACCGCCGCGGTGCCAACAGTCTGGCTCATGCTGCTGGAACATCTGGAAGCGACAGGGAGCAAGCTGCCGCATCTCAAGAAGGTCGTGATCGGCGGCTCGGCCTGCCCGCGCGCAATGGCGAAGACATTCCAGGACGTCTACGGCGTTGAGGTGATCCATGCCTGGGGCATGACCGAAATGAGTCCGCTCGGCACTTGCTGCACCTTCAAGCCCGAATATGCCTCGCTCGGCGGCGAGGCGCGGCTCGACATTCAGCAGAAGCAGGGACAGACGCCGTTCATGGTGGAGATGAAAATCACCGACGACACGGGCAGGCGGCTGCCTTGGGACGGCAAGACCTTTGGGCGGCTCAAGGTGCGGGGACCATGCGTGTCGCGCGCCTACTACAAGGAGGGGAACGACGTCCTCGACGAGGAGGGTTTCTTCGACACCGGCGATGTCTCCACCATCGACCGCTACGGCTACATGCAGGTCACCGACCGGGCCAAGGACGTGATCAAATCGGGCGGCGAGTGGATTTCCTCGATCGATCTCGAGAATCTCGCCATCGGCCATCCGAAAGTGGCCGAGGCTGCGGTCATCGGCGTCAAGCACCCCAAATGGGACGAGCGGCCTCTGCTCGTGATCGTTCTCAGGAAGGATCAGTCGGCGACTAAGGACGAAATCCTCAAATTCATGCGCGGCAAGATCGCCAAATGGTGGATGCCCGACGAGGTCGTTTTCGTCGACGAGATCCCGCATACCGCGACCGGCAAGATCCAAAAGACGGTGCTGCGCGAACGCTTCAAGGATTTCGTGCTGCCGACCGCCGCCGCCGCACAGTGAAAGCTATAGGTCTGCCCTCGCATTGTCTCGCCTCAATTGGCTAATACTAACAGTCGTCATGCCCGGCAACGCAGCCAAGCTTGCGCAGACTGCGTAAACTTGTCTGCGCTGCCGGGCATGGGTTGTGTAAAGTTGGGCTAGCGAGCGAGCGCATGACCATCTTCGATGCGACCGTCTACGCGGCGCACACCGGCATCATCTGAGCGCCCTCATGAGAGCGATGACGCGCCTGCATCTTCAGCCGGAAGCCACATCCCGGCTCGCCATTTGGGCGCGCCGCGTGGCGGCCTTCGCTTTCGTCGCCACCTGCCTCGCGGTGATCATCGTGCGCTCGGATATGCTCGAAATCCGGCCTGCCCTTGCCACCTTCGGCGGCGCGCTCGGCATGGCGGCGGTTGCGCTCTTCCTCGCGTTTGCCGCGCTTGTCGTGATCTGGAGGGAAGGTTTGGCCGGCATAGGCGCTGCCTTCGCCGCGGTCGCGGTCTCGCTCGTGCTGCTCGCCTATCCGGCTTATTTCGCGCTCAAGGCCTATCGACTGCCTTGGCTCTACGACATCACCACCGATCCCATCGATCCGCCGCGCTACGAGGCGCTGGCGCGGCTGCGCGTGCGCGAGGCCAATCCAACCACCTATCCGGGGCTCTATGCCGCCGATCAGCAACGCGCGGCCTATCCCGACGTGGGGCCGCTGGGGACCAACGTGACTCCGCAGATCGCCTACGATGCTGCGCTCGCCGTGGCCAACAAGCGCAAGTGGCGCATCGTCGACGCGCGCGCACCTCAAGCCGGACGGCGCGAGGGACGCATCGAGGCGGTCGCGCGCACGCCGATCATGGGATTTCGCGACGACGTAATGATCCGCGTGCGTGCCGAGCCCGACGGCACGCGCATCGACGCGCGCTCCTCCTCGCGGTACGGCGCTTTCGATTTCGGCACCAATGCCGCGCGAGTGCGCGGCCTGATGAACGACATCGAAGACACACTGCGGGCCCAGAGGCCGGAGCGGCCGCCGACGCCGCAAGCGTTCGGAAAAAAGAAGACTCCGATCGTCAAGAAAGACCGCAGCAAAGCCGATAGTCACCGCAAGCGGTAAAGGTGGTCGCCCTCTTCCCTGTCGTCCCGGCCGGAGCGAAGCGGAGAGCCGGGACCCATAACCCCAGGCCGGTGGTTATGGGTCCCCGCTTTCGCGGGGACGACAGTATATGAACTAATGAGTCGGATTCGGTAGAAGGTCACGCCAAGCGATAGCGGCCTTCGATGGACAGCTCTCCGTCGGTCGCGACGCGCCTGCGCGCGGCCAAATCCTCGAGATGCGCGAAGACCGACAGCCCCGCCGCCTTCACGAGCCGCGGGTCGAGCCCGACATAGATGGCGCGCACGAGGGCGGGGATATCGGTTTCGCCCGCGGCAAGCGCGCGCAGGATCGCCGCCTCGCGGCGTTCGCGATGACGAATGTAGGCTTGCACGAATCCCGGCGCGTTGCGCACGGCGCCGCCGTGGCCCGGTAGGTAGACGGGCTCGGATCGGCGCGCGAGCTTTTGCAGCGAGGCCAGGTAGTCGCTCATCGCTCCGTCGGGCGGCGCCACCACCGGCGTCGACCAGGCCATGACGTGATCGCCCGAAAACAACAGATCGGCCTCCTTCAACGCGAAGGCCATGTGGTTGGCGGTATGGCCGGGCGTGGCGACCGCCTCGATCGTCCACCCCGTGCCGGCAGTGACCTCGCCGTCGGCGAGCGTTCGGTCGGGACGGAACTCGGTGTCGTTGCTCGCGTCCAGTCGGGTGGCCTCGCCGATATTGAGCGCACGCGCGGGGCGATGGGCGCCTTCGGCAAGGACTACGGCGCCGGTTGCGGCTTTGATCCGCGGCACGGCGGGGGAATGATCGCGATGCGTGTGGGTCACGAAGATATGCGTGACGGTTTCCCCGCGCACGGCATCGAGAAGCGCGGCGATGTGCGTCTCGTCAAGCGGCCCAGGATCGATGACGGCCACCTGCCCGCGGCCGACGATATAGGAGACGGTCCCCTTGAACGTGAATGGCCCGGGATTGTTGGCGAGCAGGCGCCGCACGCCGGGCGCCACCTCCTCCACCGTTTCTGGCGCAAGATCGAATCTTTTATCGAAGGGAATGTCGGCGCTCATGTGAATCGCGTGTCCTCGCCGCAGATCACGATCGCAAGCCAAGTGGTGCGGTGACCGATTGGAGTGGAATGAGCGCGTGCGACGAGCTCGGTCTGCTCCCTTCCCCGCTTGCGGGGGAGGGTTGGGGAGGGGGTTAGCTTGCACATAGGATCTTGTCTGCCCCCTCCCTGTCCCGCCAGCCGAAGTCGGATCTATCCGACTTCGGCCAGTTCATACATGGCCGAACTCGGGTAAACCCGAGTTCGGCTGCAAGCGGGGGAGGGGAACACCGCGTGCGCGGTGCCGTTCGACGATCAAGGAGGAAGAAACACGCCCTAGCCGAGCTTGCGCCCAATGATGTCTTCGCAGCGCACGTCGCCGGTTTCCTCGCCCATATAGAGCGCACCCGACATGGCGGCGCGCATGCGGTTCGACGGCGCACCCGCCGTTCCCCAGCGATCCGGCAGCGGCACCACTTTGTCCCAATAGTCGGGCCCCTGCGGAACGTGGGTGGCGTCATCGAGCTGATCGAGCTCGGTCGTGTATTCCGCGACGAAACCGTTGGGCTCGATGAAATAGGTGAACACGTTGCTTCCCGGGCCGTGCCGTCCAACGCCCCATGCAATATCGAATCCGTTCTGCTTGACCCGGCCGGTGCCACGCATCAGCCCGTCGATATTCGGCAACTCGTAGGCCACGTGATTGAGCGAAGGCCCGTTGTTGCGGAAGATCGCGACGCTGTGGTGGTCCGCACTGCAGCGCAGGAACTCCATCATATGCGTGGTGTCGGAGAGCTTGAAGCCGAGAACGTCGATGAAAAACGGAACCTGATCGTCGGTGCGCGCGCTGTTGAGGACGACGTGACTGATCTTGGTCGGCCGCGAACGGTCCAAAACCGCGCTCGGATGCTGCACCAGATCGGAGGATATGCTCATGGGCAGGCCGTCGGGGGTGCGAAAGCGAAAGCCGTAGCCGCCGCCGGCGCTGCGATCGAGCGCGGCCGGATCGCCCTCGATGTCGACGCCATAGCTCTTTGCCTTGGCGCAGAGCACATCGACCGCGGCGCGGTCGTTGGCGGCGAAATGCACGCCGAGCAGCGCGGGCTTCGGCCGCTCGCGGATGGTCAGCACGTGATGCTCGCCGCCGGTGGCGCGGAAATGCATGCACTCGCCCTCCGAGTAAATCTCTTCGAGCGCCCAAACCTTGGTGTAGAACTCCGCCGATTGGTGAAGGTCGCGCACGCCGAGCTCGACGCTGCGAACTCCGGTAACTCTGCTATTTGTCATGGGTGGTGCCTCTTGCCATCGCCTGGCCCCATGAATTTCGCACAGTCTGCCGCAAAGGGCTAGAGCCGTGCCGCTAGCCTTGACTGCAGCGCCGATCAGCGCTGCGCGAGGCGCGGCGTTGACATCGTCCTATGGATTGCCGCTACGGCGACGCCTGCTTGCCTCTTCAACCAAGCTCAGATCGGCGTACTTCGCGGCGTCGATCGTTTCCTTGATGAAACCCAATTCCTTGACCTTATCGATGCTGTCCTGAACGACGCGAAGATCGGGTTTGCCGTCTGGGTCGCGGTGAAAGTCCCGTTTGGTGAACAGCCAGTTCTCAAACAGCGCCGGCGGTTGCTTGACGAAGCGAGCCGTGATCTCCACCGCCTCCTTGTGATTGGCCGGATCATAAAACCAATGCAGCATCGCCCCATAATCCTCAAGCAGATCAAGCAATGCAGCGGCGTTCCTGTCCATGAACGGCTTGCGTGCCGCCCAGAAAGATAGCGCGATGCGTCCGAGGCTCGATTGCGTCGTGAACAGCGGCTTAGCGAATTCGTTGAGCTCGGGATCGTAGGAGAAAGGGAGGACGCCCACGACCAGATCGCCTTTGTGCTCCTTGAGCATCGCCTTGTGGGTCGGGAATGGCGCTTCGATCATCGTGTAATCGCGCTGCGCCTCGAGGCCGTGCCGGCGCAGCGCGGTGCGCATGATGATGTCGACCCCGCTGCCGAGACCGTTGGTCACGGCGATTTTGCCCTTCATGTCCTCGATTCTGTCGATCCCGGAATCCTTGCGCACGAAGTACGGCGTTGAATAGTAACCGGGCGCGCCATCCTGGATCTCGTCGGCGATGATGCGCAGATCGGAAAGCCCTGCGTTCTGGATCGCGAGCGGAAAGCTGGTGTAGCCGAATGCGGCGATGTCGAGTTCGTTCTGGCTGATGGCGGTGATCTGCAAGGTCGAAGAAGCAAAATAGATCGGCTCGAACAGATAGGACTTGCCGTTATGTTTGGCCACGCCGGACTTGAGAAACAGGAGTGGAACCAACGATGCCGGCGCGCTGATCCAGCCGGCGCGGATCTTCACGGGGGCTTGGCCAAACGCCGGATGTAACGGCGCGGTTGCAAGGGCAGCGATCAGAATCAACCCAAGCGTAACGGCACGCAATGGCTCCTCCCGTCCGATTGGTGTTACGGTATCCTCCGTACGCTTCCGCTCTGTACCAAGCTAGAGCCGCGCGAGCTTCGGCATCACCTCCGTCGAGAACAGCTCGAGCGAGCGCAGCGCCTCCTTAAGCGTCATGGTGCTCATGAACGGATACGTGAGTAGGTAGTTCACGCCGAGCTCGCGCACCTGCCTCTCGATCTCCTCGCACACGCGTGCAGGCGTCCCCGAGATCACCGACCCGTCGGCCACGCAGTCCTCGAATGTTGCGCCGCGCGGCACGTTGATCCGCGCGGCCGGGCCGCTCACGCCGTGCTTGTCGCGCAGCCAATTCAAATGCGCGAGGTGCAGCTCCATCGCCGGTTTGCCGAAGCGCTTTGCCTCCGCGTCGGTCTCCGCGACGAAGATGTGGCGCAGCACGCCGATCGCCGTGCCGCCGGGAAACTCCGCCTTCGGCTGCGCCGGCCCGCCGCGCTTGGCGAGCGCCGACTTGAACGCGTCGATATTGGTCTTGGCGAACGGCGTCGGTCCCAGACTGACGAAGTGCATTCCGTGCTCGCCCGCCCAGGTGGCGCCGGTGGTGTTGGAGGAGCCGTACCAGAACGCGGGGTGCGGCGTCTGCAGCGGCCGCAATGCGATCGGCACGTCTTCGAATTGGTAATATTTGCCGGAATAGTTGAGCGTGTCGGTCGTCAAGCCCGCACTGATGGCCTCGAACGCGTCGATGAAGATCGCGCGCGACTCGTCGTGATCGATCTTGTGATACTTGAGCTCGAACGGAGAGACGCCGCGCCCGATGCCCACTTCGAGCCGCCCATGGCTCAAATGATCGAGGATGGAAATCTCCTCGATCAGACGCAGCGGCGAATAGAGCGGCAGGAGATAAACGAGCGGACCGAGCCGTAGGCGCTTGGTTTCGCGCGCCACCGCGCCGAGATAGACGCCGGGCACGGGCACCATGTTGAGCGGTGTGGCGTGGTGCTCCGCCACGTGCAGGCAGTAGATCCCCGCCGCGTCGGCGGCCTTGGCGAAGGCGATCCGCTCGTCGAACAAGGTCGCGAGCGGGCGCTGGCCGTGCTCGACATGGTCGAAAATTCCGACTTGCATCAAAGCCTCGCCATGCGAATGAGCGCAGCTAGCGCATTTTCATTTGCGGTGCCGGGCGCTCGGTGCGTCCCCTCCCCCGCTTGCAGCCGAAGTCGGGTTTACCCGAGTCGGCCACGTATTAGCTGGCCGAAGTCGGATAAATCCGACTTCGGCTGGAGGGCTAGGGAGGGGGCATGCGACAAGGTTCGTGCGTGCTCGCCCCCTCCCCACCCCTCCCCGTAAACGGGGGAGGGAGCAGATCGAGTTCGCCGCTCGCGCTGATTCCAGTTCACCGAAACCTCAATGGATTTCCGGCTCGGGAATTTGCCCCTTGCCGGCGAGGAAATCGAAGTCGCAGCCTTCATCGGCTTGTCCGATATGGGCGGAGAACATGGCGCCATAGCCGCGCGCGTAGCGCGGCGCCGGCTGTTTCCAGGCCGCGCGGCGGCGATTGAGTTCTTCCTCGGCGACGTCGAGATGAATCCGCCGCGCCGGCACGTCCACCTCGATCGCGTCGCCGGTCTTGACGAAGGCCAGCGGCCCGCCGACGAAGCTCTCCGGCGAGACATGCAGGATGCAGGCGCCGTAGCTCGTCCCGCTCATGCGTCCGTCGGAGATGCGCACCATGTCGCGCACCCCCGCTTGCACCAATTTCTTCGGGATCGGCAGCATGCCCCATTCCGGCATGCCGGGCCCGCCCTTGGGGCCGGCGTTCTTGAGCACGATCACGTGGTCGGGGGTCGCGGCGAGATCGTCGCGCTCGATCTCGCGCGCCATGTGGTTGTAATCCTCGAAAGCGAGCGCGGGCCCGCGATGCTTGAGGAAGCGCTGATCCGCCGCCGCCGGCTTCATCACGCAGCCGCGCGGAGCGAGATTGCCGCTGAGCACGGCCGTTGCGCCTTCCACGTAAACCGGTTCGGCGAGCGAATGGATGACGTCGCGCAAATACACTTCCGTGCCGGCGATGTTTTCGCTCACCGTCTTGCCAGTGACCGTCACGCAGGAGAGATCGAGCCGGTCCTTGAGCTCCAGCATCAGCGCGCGCAAGCCGCCGGCATAGAAGAAATCCTCCATCAGGTATTTTCCCGAAGGGCGAACGTTGGCGAGCACGGGAACTTCGCGCGAGAGCCGGTCGAAGCGCTCGATGTCGAGCGCAACGCCGGCGCGCCGCGCCATCGCGATGACGTGAATGATGGCATTGGTCGAGCCGCCCATCGCCATGTGCACCTTGATCGCATTGTCGAAGGCGGGAGGGGTAAGAATCCGCTCGGGCGTGAGCTCCTCCCACACCATGTCGACGATGCGTCGGCCGGCCGCGGCGCACATGCGCGGATGGCTGGAATCGGCCGCCGGAATCGATGATGCACCCGGCAGCGTCAAGCCCAGCGCTTCCGCGATCGCCATCATGGTCGCCGCCGTGCCCATCACCATGCAGGTGCCGAACGAGCGGGCGATGCCGCTTTCCATCTCGTTCCATTGCTCTTCGCTGATGGTGCCCGCGCGCTTCTCGGTCCAGTACTTCCAGACATCGGAGCCCGAGCCGAGATACTGGCCGCGCCAATTGCCGCGCAGCATCGGGCCGGCCGGCACGTAGATCGCCGGTATGCCCATGCTGATCGCGCCCATGATCAGCCCCGGCGTGGTCTTGTCGCAGCCGCCGAGCAGCACGGCGCCGTCGAGCGGATGGCTGCGCAGCAGTTCTTCCGCCTCCATGGCGAGGAAATTGCGATAGAGCATGGTCGAGGGCTTTACGAACGGCTCGGCGAGCGACATCGCCGGCAGCTCGATGGGAAAGCCGCCCGCTTGCAACACGCCGCGCTTGACGTCGCCCGCCCGCGAACGCAGATGCGCGTGACACGCGTTGATCTCGCTCCAGGTGTTGATGATGCCGATGACCGGCCGGCCCGCCCAATCGTCGGCGTCGTAGCCGAACTGGCGCAGCCGCGAGCGGTGTCCGAACGCGCGCAAATCGTTGACGCCGAGCCAGCGATGGCTGCGCAGATCTTCAGGACGCTTGCGAGTCATGGCGGTGATCCGGACACGGGCGTGATTAGAGCAGTTTGTGCTGGATTCATATTGAGCCGCGCACTCGGTGGGCTCCCCTCCCCCTTGTGGGGAGGAGTTGGGGGTGGGGGTCGTTGTGAGCCACGCGTCTCGCGCCACAACAACGACCCCCACCCCGCCCGCCTTCGCTGCGCTTCGGCGGGCGACCCTCCCCACAAGGGGGAGGGTAAAGACCGAGTTCGCCGCTCGCGCTGATGCCACTCACCTGAATACGCCTCATTCACCTGAACACGCCTATTCCAGCGCGACGTGGCCGTCCTTGATGACCTTGGCCCACTTCTCGGTTTCCACGGCAACGAGCTTGCCGAAATCCGCAGGCGTCCCCGGAGTCAGCATGCCGCCGAGATCCGCCAAGCGCGCTTTGATGTTGGGATCGGCGAGCGCGGCGTTGATCTCCTTGTTGAGCTTGTCGACGATTTCGGGCGGCGTCCCTTTCGGCACGCCCATCCCGTAGAACGCGCTCGCCTCGTAGCCGGGCACGGTCTCGGCCACGGTTGGAACCTCTGGCAGCGCCTCGGAGCGTATCGCGGTGGTCACCGCGAGCGCGCGGAGCTTGCCGGAGCGGATATGCGGCAGCGAGGGCGGCATATTGTCGAAGATCACTTGCACCGTGCCGGCGATCAGATCGGTGAGCGCGGGCGCCGAGCCTTTGTAGGGAATGTTGGCCATCTCGACGCCGGTCATGAGCTTGAACAGCTCGCCCGAGAGATGGACCGACGTGCCGTTGCCCGAGGTTGCCCAGTTGATTTTGCCGGGATTAGCTTTCGCGTAAGCGATGAACTCGGCCACGGTCTTCGCCAGCACCGCGGGATTGACCTCCATCACGTTCGGCACCCGCATGACGCCGCCGACCGGCGCGATATCGCGGAGGAAATTGAAGGACAGTTTTGGATAGAGCGTCGTGTTGATCGCATTCGCCGGGTTGACCAGGAGCAGCGTGTAGCCGTCGGGCGGCGAGTTCACGACCGTCTCGGTGCCGATATTGTTGCCCGCGCCCGGCTTGTTCTCGATCACGAACTGCTGGCCCAGCCGCTCCGAGAGCCATTGCGCAATAATGCGCGCAGTGATGTCGGTGCCGCCGCCGGGGGTGTAGGGAACCACCCAGCGTACCGGCCGGGTCGGATAGTCGAGCGCCGCGGCGCTGCCGATCTCGCCCAGCGTGAGCGTGGCAAGGCAGACGGCGAAAAGACGGACGGAACTCACGCTGAGCCTCATGACGCTTCTCTCCGGTTCTTTTTGGGGGGCAACGCCCCCTGCTGCGGCCGTTTGTGAATGTGCGAGGCAAAGTACGCGGCCTCCGCGCCTTCGCACAAGGGCATTCCCCGTCCTCATCCTGAGGAGCGCGATGCCGCAGCGGCACCGCAAACGCGACCGGGCGTGCGCGCGTCTCGAAGGATGAGGACGGCCCTCATGCTTCGAGACGCATCGCAGCGCCGCCGAGCCAACGGAAAGATTTGTGCTCGCCCCGCGCTGCGATGCTCCTCAGCATGAGGGCGGGGAGTGCAGTCCACTCACCCGCTCGCGCGAATGGCGAACGCCTGCTGCAGCCGAGAGATGGCGGCGGCGATGCGGTGACCCTTGCGCGAGAGCGTGAGCCCTTCCGCCGTGCGTTCGGCGTGTCCCGGTTTGAGCAAGATCGCCACGCGGCGGCCAAAACTGTCCTCTTCGATGTAGCGCGCCAAGAGCTCCTGCTCCGGCAGCGCCCAGCCCGCCGCCTTGGACAAATCGCCCAGCATCCGCAACGACACCGATTTGTAGAGCGCGCCGAAGGCCATCAGCACACACAAGGTCAAAAAGCCGTACGCCGCGGAAAGCGGCCAAAACGCTAGCGGCTGCCCGGCCGCCAGCTCGACGACGAGAACGGCCAGATAAACCAGCGCCGCCGAGAGAACGACGATCAGCGCCGGCGAGCGTTTCGAGACGCGCAGCAGAACGATGATGGCTGCGAGCCAAACGAGCGCGCCGGCCGCACCGAGGAGGAAGGCGCCGCTCATCCCGTGACCTTTAAGCCGAGCGTGGCGACCGCGGCGCGGTAGAGTATGCCGATGAGCGCGCCGGCTCCCGTGAGAACGACGCAATCGCCTTGCCGGCGCACCAGCCGCGCGGAGAGGAGCCCGCCGAGCCGGTGACGCATGATCCATCCTACGCCCTCGCCTTGCCGATAGCTCGCGGCAAGCTGCGCGTCGCTCATCGGCGCCTTGCCGCGAAAAAGCGTCAGCAACAGCCCGAGCGTGTAGCCGCGCGACAGCAGCGCCCAAATTTCGAGATAGATGATGAGCGCGCTCGCGAGAATCATGAACGAGGTCGCGAGCTCCGCTGCGCTCGAGGCGCGCAGGGCGGAAAAGCACAGGGCGATCACCCACAACGCGACGACGATCACGCTGTGCGAGAAACTGCAGCGCGTTGCGGGCGCGCAGGCGCGGCAACCGCGACACCGCGGCGAGCAGCGCGGGAAACAGCGCCGCCGCGATCAGCGCCACCAGGACGGCTGGCCCAGCGGTGAAATCGAGATGCCTGATCATCCGATGCAATCCTACGAGTAGGTAAGGATTAGCGCGTGTGGAATCACCGCGAGCCGCGAACTCGGTCTTTACCCTCCCCCTTATGGGGAGGGTCGCCCGCCGAAGCGCAGCGAAGGCGGGGTGGGGGTCGTTGTTGTTGCACGAAATGTGTCCACCGACTTCGACCCCCACCCCCAACCCCTCCCCACAAGGGGAGCGGAGCAAACCGAGTGCGCGGCGTGAGTATGCATCCATCACAAACTAAAACTGCACCATTAGCCCCCGATTCGCGTCGGCGCGGGTCGTTGACTCGCCGGCACAAATGAATCAAGGTCGGCGCGACTTAAGTGGGGCGTACTTCGAGTCGAGCACGGAGGCGCCCCGTGGCCACGTTCAATATCATTTGGAATTGGGGCACCAATTCCAATATCGATTTCAATCCCGCAACCGACATTCTCGATTTCGGCTGGTTGCAGCCGGCCAGTTCGCCGTCAGCGAGGTGAATGGGACGGTCGTCATCGCGATTCCGTCCAATCATCAGACCTACACGCTCCAACATACGACGCTGAGCCAGCTGCATCTCTCCAACATCGTCGCGAAAGATTCGTCCGCGATCGACGCTTGGCAGAGCGCGCTCGCGAGCGCGCCGGTGGCGCCGACGCCGGTCCCCGCACCGCCGCCGCCCGCGCCGCCACCGCCCGCCGCTCCATCGGCGAGCGGCCCAACGACATGGTCCGCGAGCAGCGTCTACACCGCCGGCATGACGGTCACGGAGAACGGCGTCACCTACAAAGCCAATTGGTGGACGCAGGGCGCCGACCCCGCGCACAACAACGGTGGCCTCGGCACCGGACAGCCCTGGACGATCGTGGCGTCGACCAATCCCTCGCCCGCACCCTCGCCCGCGCCACCCCCTCCGCCAGCGCCGAGCGTCGCCCCACCGCCGAGCAGCGACACGACCTGGTCCGCGAGCAGCATCTACACCGCCGGCATGACCGCTACCGAGAACGGCGTCACCTACAAAGCCAATTGGTGGACGCAAGGCGCCGATCCCGCGCACAACAACGGCGGCACCGGCACCGGCCAGCCCTGGACTATCGTCGCCACGGCGAGTGCGCCGCCTCCCGCTCCGGCGCCGTCAACCACGCCGCCAAGCCCGCCCGCGCCACCGGCGCCCTCGACTGGCGCGAGTGCGTCGCGCGAGTTCACGCCGTACATCGACATGGCGATGCCGCAGGACGCCAACCTCTCCGCCATCTCCGCCGCCTCCGGCATCCTCAATTTCAGGCTTGCCTTCGTGCTCAGCTCGCCGAGCGGCATCGGTTGGCAAGGCGCCGGCACGATCAGTGACGACGCGCTCGCCAACGGCACGACGATTCTCTCGCAGGTGAAGGCGATCCAGGCCGCCGGCGGCGATGTGACCATCTCGTTCGGCGGCGCCGCGGGGCAGGAAGCGGCGCTGACCGCGATGACGGCGGCAAACCTGCAGGCGGGGTATCAGTCGGTGATCGACCGCTATCACGTGCACTCGCTCGACTTCGACATCGAGGCGCCGCGGTCGCGGATCAGCGCTCCATCACGCTGCGCGATCAGGCGCTGGTGGGGCTCAAAGCCGCGAACCCCGGGCTGAATATTTCCTTCACGCTGCCAGTGCTGCCGACCGGCTTGACCGCCGACGGCATCAACGTGCTGGCGAGCGCCAAGCACGACGGGCTCAACGTCGACCTCGTCAATATCATGACCATGGATTACGGCGCATCCGTCGACAACGGCGGGGTGATGGGCGTTGACGCTATCAACGCGACGATCGCGACCGAGAAGCAGCTCGCAAGCTTAGGCTTGTCGTCCAAAATCGGGATCACGTCGATGATCAGCGTCAACGACATCGCCTCCGAGGTGTTCACGCTCGCCGACGCGCAAACACTCGTCAATTACGCGCAGCTGGACGCCAACGTGGCGCGGCTTTCCATGTGGTCGGTGGCGCGCGACAACGGCAACAGCGCCGGCGCGTCCTACGCTTCGCCCGACAGCAGCGGCATCGCCCAGCAGCCCTACGCCTTCGCCGCGATCTTCCATCAGTTCGATCACACGGGGTGAGCTGTGCTCCGCTGAGGTGGAATCGCGCGCCGCAAACTGGGTCTTTACCCTCCCCCTTGTGGGGAGGGTCGGCGCGAAGCGCCGGGGTGGGGGTAGTGGTTGTGGAACGCGCCTCGCGCCACAACGACGACCTCCACCCCCAACGCCTCCCCACAAGGGGGAGGGGATCACACCGAGTGCGCGGCGCGGTCATGCATCTCGGCACGAATGAAAACGACTTAGCTCCTTCTTAACCATGCTCCTTAGCTGCTTCTTAACCATTCTGAGTAACCATACTGGCCATCCGCTCGGGGGTAACACGCACAGCCAACTGATCGGCCACTCGGCCGACGCGCTCGTCTGCTGCGCGGGCTTGTTGGGCGGCATGTGATTGTAGGGGATACCAAAATGACGCTGGCCTGTTCCCAGACGGGATGGGCCGCCGCATCGCCGGCTCGGGCCGCGGCGACCGAAACCTGCTCCGACGAAACGTTAATGCGACGCATTGCAACAGGCGATCAGCTCGCCATGCGCACGCTCTTTGCGCGCTATCGCCTGGCGATCTATCGCTGGCTGCTGCGGCTAGTGGGCGAGCCTGCGAGTGCCGAAGAGCTCTTGAGCGATGTCTTCCTCGACGTCTGGCGCAAGGCGTCTTCGTTTGCGGGGCGCTCCTCGGTCTCGACTTGGCTCTTGGCGATTGCCCGCCACAAGGCGCTGTCCGCGCGCCGCCGCCGCACCGACGTGGAGCTTGATGGCAAACTTGCATCCGCGCTCGTCGATCCCACGGACGGCCCGGAGCTTGTCCTCGAGAAGAAAGATCGCGAACAACGGCTGCGCCACGGATTGGCGCGGCTCTCGCCGCAGCACAGCGAGGTCATCGACCTCGCCTATTACCATGGCAAATCGATCAAGGAGATCGCCCAGATCGTCGGCATCAACGAAGCCACGGTGAAATCGCGCGCGTTCTACGCGCGCAGAAAACTCGTGCAGCTGGTCGCCAGCGCGTAGCTCACGTGACCGTCATGCCCGGGCAGAAGCGCGTCGAAGACGCGAGTAAACGCGCTGGTGCCCCGGCATCCATCGTTTTCGCAAGAAGCTTTTTACGAAAGACGCTGACGCAGCTCCAATCATCCGGGCCGGCCCGGGAACGGTGAAGCGAAATAAAAGTTCTAATCCGTGAGGGGCGAGCTTTAGGAGCACGCCGCCCGTGCGAGCTCTGTTAGCGCTCACGCTGGTAGCAAGCAACGGCTGTTCTGATCGGCGTCGCGACTTTTCATCTGGCATTCGACAGGACGGCCCGAGATTGCCCAACTCCATCCGGCCGATCGGTCGAGAATCTGTTTGCTCCGTGCTTGGCACAAGCCCGCCGCGACGAAATTGAGACGACCGGACGGCGCTAGGCGGCTCTTGTTGCCACCAGCAATTTAGCGCGACGATCGCGCCACAAGGCGGCGCTGCTGCTAAGTGACTGCAGCTAACGGCCTTTTTTGCTAAAACGGTTAAATGCATATTGAGGGAGGGCATTCTCACATTTTGTACTTGACTGCATCCTGCGAGCGTTCTACATATGTTCTCATCCTCGCTCATGAGGGGCGTCTCCGGAGGCGATCCCGCAGATGGAGCGAGGAGTGGCATCCCGCGGCGGCGGCTCGCAACCGCTCACCGCTGGGGCTCGGCACCCGCCCTCCGGCCACTACGGCCGGGGTGCGAGGAGTGCGCTGGGACCGATCCGGATGTTCAGTCCGGTGAGGGAAAAGCGCCCGCCCGGCCCAAAATCGCCACGGTGGAGCGCCGAGAGCCGAGCATCTCCCGAGAGACGCGGGCGCCTCACACGCGCCCAGGGCGCGCCGCAAGGCGCGCTCCGCGGGTGCCGCAGCACCCGCACGTTATCTCGGCGCTCCGCCACCCCTCATTTCGGGTGCGCGAAGCAAAAGGTAAAACCCGGGCGCAAAAAATGCGCCGCGGGAGCTCCTCAGTATGAGGGCGGGCGCGTGCGCGATGCTCGGTCTTCTCCCCTCGCCCCGCTGTCGACGCGGTCGGTCATCCTTTGCCGCACATGAAGAAGACGCTAACTTATCCGTCCGCGTGATCATCGAGGCATCACGCTCTACAATCTCGGCTGTTCTCTGCCGGAGATCGTATGAATCAATCGGGGAGAACGGCCATAGCGGCGCCTCTTGTCATCATTACCGGCGCAAGCCACGGGATCGGGCGGGCACTGGCCCAGGCTTTTGCGCGCGAGGGTCACGCGCTTCTCCTGATCGCGCGTCGTGCAGCGGCGATCGATGGGCTGGAGGATGCACCGTATCGCTTCGTCGAGGGGGACGTTGCCGACTTTGCTTGCCTCAAGGCGGCGGTGGAAGAGGCTGAGGTCACTTTCGGCCAGGCCGATTGCCTCGTCAACAATGCCGGGTTTCTCCATGTCGGCGACTTCCGAAACCGGCCAGTCGACGACCTCGATCACGATGTCGATGTGTTGCTCAAGGGCGTGATCCACGGCATCCGGGCAGTGCTGCCTGGCATGAGCGCACGCAAGCGCGGTACGATCATCAACGTGAGCTCGATTGGGGATCGCAAGCCCGGCCCTTCGGGCGCGACGTACCACGCCGCGAAGGCCGCAGTCCGCTCGCTGACCGAGTCGCTCCAGCAGGCGGAGGCAAAAAACAATGTGCGCATCATTAATGTCGCGCCGGGATTCGTAAAAACGAACATCCATGTCGGAATGGGCATCTCGTTCGATGAGTATTGCCGTTTGACCGGAAATCCGGATTTCATCGCACCCGAACGGATCGCCGACATCATCCTGTTCTGCTACAAGCAGCCGCAGGCGATCTGCATCCGCGACCTCGTGATCATGCCGACGACGTCGGCCTATTGATGGAGCGCAGGCGCGCCGTCAGTTCATCGTGTCTTTTCCGAAAAATCGGGCGCTGCGTTCGAGAATCGCTGTCATCGACCTCGCTGAAGTCCGCCGCCGCGAAGTTCCGTCTGGCGATGACGATGCCCCGCCAACTCCGCACGTATCACGCGATTTCGTCCGTCCCGCAGCACACGCGCACGTGATCGAGCATTCAGTCCCGTGTCAGCTTCCCTCGCTAGTATCGCCCCGCTCAAGAACATCAATCTTAGGAGGAGACGGTACCATGCGTCGGAAAACGTTTGTTGCCATGGCCGCCAGCGCCGCAATCGCTGCCGCGGTCGCGCTTGCCCCAGCTGTCGCATCGGCTCGTGCTGGTGGTGGAGGTGGAGGCGGAGGCGGACATGGCGGGGGCGGACACGGTGGAGGCGGACATGGCGGTGCTATGGCCGGTGGACACGGTATGGGTGGCGGACACGGCTTTGGTGGAGGCTTTCACGGCGGAATGGGTGGAGGCGCCCGTGGCGCGGCGATCGGCGGAGGCTTCCGAAGTGCGGCGATAGGCGGAGGCTTCCGAAGTGCGGCGATAGGTGGAGGCTTCCGTGGTGCGGCGATAGGTGGAGGCTTGCACAACGCTCGTGGGTTCGTCGGGTCCCGCAGCTTCGCAGTCCGACTATCAGTTGCACCACGCGTCAATCGGGTTGCATTCGCTCGCGTCCATCGCTTCGGCCATCGCCGCTTCGCCTTCGCCGCGGTGCCATTCGGCGTTGGTCTCTATGGGGGCTCGTGCTGGAGTTGGCAGCCGACGCCGTGGGGCTGGCAGCGAGTCTGGGGCTGTGACTACGACTACGGCTACGGATATTACTAAGGCGAGAGCAGCGGGGGTGCGCGTTGCGCCGTTCGGCATCGCGGCCGACTGAACAGTCTGCGGCCGCGAGGGCGTGTGCACGCCCAAGGAGATCGACATGATCCAGGTTCGCCGGACCGCCGAACAGGATCCTCTCGTGTTTGAGGTGGTGGTCCGCGAAGGAAACGGCGAGACTCGTCACCAGGTCACCATGGCGCGAGAGACGTGCGAAAGGCTGACCTCAGGCAAGCATACGCCAGAGCGTTGTCTCGAGGCGGCCTTCCAGTTCTTGCTCGACCGGGAGCCGAAGGAGTCAATCCTGCGGCGCTTCGACGTCACGGTGATCTCGCGGTATTTCCCCGAGTTCGAGCGGGAGATACCGCGTTACCTTTCGCAGTCTTGACTAATGCGTGATTTGCGCGTCACTGCGGCCAGGCAGCAGAGTTATCCAACATTGCAACGCTTAATCGGGAAAGGTTCGCACCGATTTACGAGTCTCCGGCCGAATCGGTCTGGCGGTGACCGCTCTGTCGTGCATCTTGAAGACGCACGATGTTGCTTGCGACAGACGAGCGAGTTTCTGTAATCGCCTTGGCCGTTGCACGGCTCAGATCGGAGAGTTGGTACGGCTTTCGAAGGACGGTGAATTCCGTTTCCGCCGCCGCGGCACTGCCGCTGTAGCCCGTGACCAACACAATGGGCAGATCAGGGCGGCGCTGCCGCAGCGCTCGCGCCAGGGCGATTCCGTCCATTGCACCCGCCATGACGATGTCGCTGACGACGAGCTGGAACGGCATGCGGTCGAAAAGATCCAAAGCAGCGCTTCCACTATCGACAGCGTGCACCTGATAGCCGAGCTCCTCGAGCATTTGCGCGCTGATCTCGGCGACGTCCGGATTGTCCTCGACCAGGAGCGCCGGTCCGCCGTCCAACCGTTCGAGAGCTCCCTCGAGGTCGCCTTGCTTCGAGGCAGTCTCCACGCGCGGCAGGTACATCGTCACGCAGGTTCCGTGTCCCAGTTCGCTCCTGATTGTGACGGTGCCCCCGGACTGATGCGCAAATCCATGCACTTGCGACAAGCCAAGTCCGCTGCCTTCGCTTGTTAGAAGGCGACTTAACATGCCGTCCACACCGAGATCGCTTGTTTGCCATGCGCCCACCTCGCACCGCATCAGAAGGGACGCGGCAACCGAAGGTGCGATCCAGCTTTTCGGGCTGCAGACCCTAGCCGCGCCGCAGGTTTTTTACCGTGACTCACCAAGCAAATCGAGCGCTCGTCGATGCCCACATCTGAGAGTCCGCGAAAGCGATCTCGACGAGATGCGCGAGCGGACTAAGGACACGGAGGATAAGTTGGCCAAACTGCGCAAGGTGCCGATGCCAAGCCCCGACATCGAACAGCGCATCAGCACCTATCCATTAGGCTATCGACCTAATTGGGTAATCGGTCCTGACGTGGCCGGTAGTAAGCAGCAAGCAGCTTCGAGGAACCTGTGGCGGAGTTCATGGACCCGCAGCGTTTTTGTGCGGGGGGAGGCGCGCGCGCGCCGGGCCAGGAGTACATTTAGAAAGAGACGACATACGGCGACGCCGGTTGGATACGATCGGCTGCCGCGCAATCGCTGCGACTGGCGCGCGCGAGACTCGCGCTTGGCGCATCCTTGTGCCCGGCCGCGCGCGCCAGGCGATCGGCGCCTCGATCACGCAACATGATCCGCGCATGATTGGTCAAGTGCCAGTACTTCTTCGACCATGGATTAGGCGCGTTGCTCAACACGGCATCGCTCGGCTCATTTAATTTTTCCATTGACTTATCCTCATAAAAAGCCAGCTCGGTCACGCGAACCGAGGCGGGACATGGCGTCCTCGCGGCCCAAAACAAATTGGAGGGCCCGCTCACGCGGGCCCTCGGCAAATTGCACGCCTGAAGGGCGGCGGATCAGGCAGCCTGCGAGCGCACCGTCATGAACTTAGCGATACCGTCACGTAGGGCATCAAATCCTTCTGACGCCTTCGTGCTCACCAAGCTCGTCACATCCTTCGCACGAGCGACACCGACCTTGCTCTGCTGACGCAGATAGTCGACGTAGGTCTCAAAACCGTCGGTGAGTGACTCGGCGCTGGCCAGCTTGTCGATCGCCGCGAACGCTGCCTCGAGGTCTTGATACGTCGCGTCAACGATCTTGCGATTGAGGTCGGCCAGTCCGTTCACCGCCCCGACGAGGGCCTCCTCGACCGCGCCGGTGACCTTGTTAGCGCCCGCGTGCAGATCGGAGCTGCGATCCTTCGCGGCGGCGGCGCTGCGCTTGACGAACTCACGTGCGGCGTCCGGGATTTCAAACTTGTTCTGAAGCCCGCCAAGCGCCTTCGCAAGCGACTCATAGGTCGTGGCGCAGGCCTCGATCGGAGACTCAGGCGTCCATTTCTGCTGCTTCGTCATCTCACTTCTCCATCCTCATTGAGAGCTAATGGTGACCTCGTCCCGTATTGGGCCCGAGGAATGACCCACTTTTGCACAATGTATTGCTGCATTGCAACATGCATTTGTGCATTGCACAAAATCGTGATCCAGGCAAAAAACTCATTTAGCCGCAGGCAGTTAATGGTGCCAACGCCAAGCAGTCGATGGCGGCGGCGCTTTCGCAATGCCAGCCGGTACCTAAAGTAGCGGGCGGACCGACGTGCGGGCAGGAGATGGTGCAATGGGCAACCCCGATTCGAGCCAAGGCCGAAAAGCGCTGACCGCAGCGGGTTCCGACCCGCACGATCGCGCGCGATTGCGCGAGCTCAAGCGAACCAAATGGCTGGCTGGTGGGGTTCTGGTCGCGAGCCTCGCGGTTCTTGTCGTCGCGAAGCTCCTCGAGCGCCACAACCCGGGCTTCGGATTTCTCGCCGCCTTCGCGGAGGCGGCAACGATCGGCGGCCTCGCGGATTGGTATGCCGTCGTTGTGCTGTTCAGACGGCCGCTGGGACTGCCGATCCCGCATACCGCCATCATCCCGGCCAACCATCGCGAGATCGCGGACCGGCTCGGGGGCTTCATTGAGACACATCTTCTCGCGCCCGAACCGATCGGAGCGAAGCTGAGGCTAGTCGATTTTGCGGCGGCGGCGGCGGAATGGCTGCGCGATCCGGAGCGCAGCGACGGGCTCGCACGCTTGATCCTACGGCTGCTCCCGCAGGCGTTGACGGCGGCCGAGCATTCAGGCCTGCGCGGCTTCCTAGCAAGGCAGCTTGTTGATCAGATCGATGCGGTGCAAGTCGCGCCGCTCACAGCGGAGCTGATGACCACGTTCACGCAAGACCGCCGTCACCAGCACCTGCTCGATGAAGTACTCCTTGCCCTCAACCGGTTGATGACCGATCCGGTGACCCTCAACGCGATCCGCCAGAAGATCCGCGCCGAGCTTCCGACGCTACTCAATCTCTATCGCGCCGACTGGTTTCTGCTGAAGAAAATCGCGACGTCGGCGTTCACGTTTCTCGAAGAAGTAAGGGCGGACGAGAACCATCCGCTGCGCAGAGAATTCGACCGCTTCGTTGCGTCATTCATCGATAAAATTGCGAGCTCGCCCGAGTACGCCGCAAGGCTTGAGACGTTCAAGCGCGATCTCATTTCCGACCCACGCGTCGCTGACCTCGCGGAGGGCATGTGGACAAGCTTTCGCCGCTTTCTCGAACAGAACGTTCGGGGCTCGAATTCGGTGCTTCACACGCATCTGAGTGGGCTCCTGATCGAAGCAGGCCGCAAGTTTGCCGACGATCCGCGACTGCGTGCACACATCAACCGCGGTATGGTGGCGGCCCTGGAGAATTTTGTTGAGGACCATAAAGGCGGTGCAGCCACATTCATCGCCGAGCAGATCAAAGCCTGGGACATGGATCAGCTGGTCCGACTGATTGAGATCAACGTCGGAAAAGATCTGCAGTTCATCCGCTTCAACGGCGCGATAATCGGAGGTCTCGCAGGGCTTGCGATCTACACGGCCGAGATCCTGTCGAAGCTCGCCTGATACTTAGCTCCGTCAAACTGTTGGCGAAACGATTCCCGAGCGGCATCGACCGGGAGTGGGTCGAACCGTCGGCGCACATGGCTTGACCGAAATAAAGCCGCCGCGCGGCCGTTTGACACCTTCGCGAGGGCGATGTGCTGGGAAGACCTGAAATTCAATGATAGATTTGGACTTACTTCCGCCATTCACACCGTCGGCTGCGATTGTGTGGCGGCGGTCTTGGCGGCCACAACAGACACGCGCACCTCGATGCGCCGGGGAATGCGAGGGAGGAAGTCATGGCCGGCAGGCTGATCGACGTCGCGCGGGCGGCGTATCAATATCCTTTGCTGATCAAGCAGCTGCTGCATGCGCCTATGGTGCAAGCGCCATATCAGCAGATCGTCTATCGGGATCTCAGACGGCTCACGTATACCAACCTTCGCGACCGGATCGGCCGTCTGGCCAACTTCCTCAAGATGCTGGGCGTTCGCCCCGGCGACACCGTCGGCGTGATGGACTGGGACAGCAATCGATTTCTGGAAGCATTCTTCGCCGTTCCGATGATGGGCGCCATCCTACAGACTGTGAACGTCAGGCTGTCGCCGGAACAGATTACGTACACGATCAAGCACGCCGGTGCATCGGTGCTTCTGGTCAACGACGAGTTCGTCGGGCTCGTTCAAGGCATCAAATCGCAGCTCGACAAGGTGCGGACATTCGTGGTCCTAACCGACCGGCCCGAGCCCGCGAAGGGTGACATCGAGTTCGCGGGCGAATATGAGGAGCTCCTCGCAGCCGCCTCCGCCGACTACGACTTTCCGGATTTCGACGAGAACACGCAGGCGACAACGTTCTACACGACAGGGACCACTGGCCTTCCCAAGGGCGTGTATTTCAGCCATCGGCAGCTCGTGCTGCATACCTTGGCGGAGCTTGCGGCGTTTGGAAGCGCACCCGAGCAAGGCCGCTTCCATCGCAACGACGTCTACATGCCAATCACGCCGATGTTCCACGTCCACGCCTGGGGATTCCCGTGGGCGGCGACGGCGGCCGGCGTCAAGCAGGTGTATCCGGGGCGGTACGCTCCCGATGTGCTTCTCAAACTCATCAAGACCGAGGGCGTCACCTTCACGCACGGCGTGCCCACCATACTCCAGATGCTGCTGGCCGCCGCGGAGAAAGCGGATGTCGATCTATCGGGATTGACCATGGTGATAGGTGGCTCCTCCCTGTCTAAGGCCCTCGCTTTGAAGGCTCTGGACAGAGGTATCGACATCTATGCCGGATACGGCATGTCGGAGACGGGCCCCGTCCTCACGGTGGCGCATCTCAAAAGCCAGCATCTGACCGGCAGTCGCGACGCAGAGGTTGAAATCCGTACCAGGGCCGGGCTCGCCTTTCCGCTGGTTGATCTCCGCATCGTCGACCCCGAGATGAAGGAAGTGGCCCGCGACGGCAAGGCCACGGGCGAGATCGTCGCGCGGGCTCCGTGGCTGACCCAAGGCTATTTCAACAATCCCGAGGCATCGGAGCAACTGTGGGCCGGCGGATACCTGCACACCAACGACATCGGGAACATCGGCCCCGACGGCTATGTTCAGATCACCGATCGCATCAAAGACGTCATCAAGACCGGTGGCGAGTGGGTTTCGTCACTCGAACTCGAGGACATCATCTCGCAGCACGGCGGCGTATCCGATGTCGCGGTGATCGGCATGAAGGACGAGAAATGGGGAGAGCGGCCGCTGGCACTGGTCGTCCGCAACCCGAAGACAAGCGCCCAGATCAGCGAAGACGATATTAAGGCGCATGTGAAGCTCTATGCCGATAAGGGCGTGATCTCGAAATATGGGGTACCCCACAAAATTCTCTTCGTGGAGCAGCTCCCGAAAACGAGCGTTGGAAAGATCGACAAGAAGGCGCTGCGCCAGCAGTATCCAGAAGTATAGCGACGGCGCCTCGGCAGGCCGCATTGACTACAGCTAGCAGCTGCTGAGCGCGCTCCGAGAGCAGGGAGGTCGAGGTGACCAACCTCACCCTGTCAAACATCAACGATTTCATCGGACGCGAGCTCGGGGTGTCCGGCTGGATGACTGTAGACCAATTGCGGATCAACCATTTCGCCGACTGCACCGGCGACCACCAATGGATCCACGTCGACGTCGATCGAGCGAAGCGCGAGAGTCCGTTTCGGAGCCCTGTCGCACACGGCTATCTGACGCTTTCGCTGATCGCACCGCTCGCCATGGAGGTCGGAGTCCTCCCGAAGGACGCTGCCGCGGGCTTCAACTATGGCCTCGACAAGGTCCGCTTTCTCGCGCCGGTCAAGGCGGGCGCGCGGGTGCGGCTGCGCGTCGTTCTGGTCAGCGTCGAGCCGAAGGAAGCCGGCCAGCTCGTAATCAAAACCAAGAACACCCTCGAGATCGACGGCTCGGACAAGCCGGCGCTGATTGCTGAAACACTCGCCCTGATAATACCCGGCAAGGTCGCGGGAGCCGGAGTACCGCGATGAGCAAAGAGCCGCGGCCAGAGCCCGATCTGGCGGAGACGGTATCCGACCAGGCAGCGCGCAACACGTTGGCGCTCAATCCGCTCGTCGGCCTGCGCAGCGAGGATCTGCTTGCTGGCGCCGCAACCGTGCTCAAGGCCGTCACCAACGAACCGACCATCGCCGCCAACCAATGGCTTTGGTTCATCGGCGAGCTTGGCAAGATCGCGACGGGCCAGTCGGACCGCGGCCCGCAAGCCGGGGACAAGCGGTTCGCCGACGCCGCGTGGAAAAGCAGCAATCTGCACCGCGGTCTGCTCCAGGCCTATCTCGCCTGGGGAAGCGCAGTCGACACGTTCGTGGGTCACAGCAGCCTGAGTGAACTCGACAAGACGCGGGCGCGTCTGTTCACAACGATCGTCGTCGATGCGCTTGCGCCGACCAATGTGCTCCTGACCAATCCGACGGCGCTCAAGCAACTCATCGACTCGGGAGGCGAGAGCCTCTGGCGCGGACTCAAGAACTATGTCGATGACCTCGTGCAGAACGGCGGGCTGCCGTCCCAGGTCAAGAAATCGGCGTTCAAGGTCGGTGAGAACCTCGCCTCCACGCCCGGTGCCGTGGTGTTCCGCAATCCTCTCGTCGAGCTCATCCAGTACGCGCCGAAGACGGCCAGCGTGCGCAAGCGACCACTGGTCATTACCCCGCCGCAAATCAACAAGTACTACGCAATGGATCTGTCGCCCGACAAAAGCATGGTGCAATTTCTGTTGAATAGCGGCATTCAGACCTTTTGCATCAGCTGGCGCAATCCGACTGCCGAGCAGCGCGACTGGGGGCTCGACACCTACGTGGCTGCGCTCGACGAGGCGGTCGATGCGGTGAGGGAGGTCGCCTCTGTCGACGACGTCAGCATGATGGGTTCGTGCTCCGGTGGGATCACGGCTGCGGCCTATCTCGGCACGCTCGTCGGACGCAACAAGCACAAGATCAAGAACATAGTGCTTGCGGTCTGCGTTCTCGACACCGCAACGACTGGAGACAGTGCGTTCGGATCGCTGGTGACGCCGGAGACGATGCGCGCCGCGAAGGAAGCCTCCAGACTGCGTGGCGTGCTGGATGGCCATGACCTGGCGCGGATGTTCGCGTGGATGCGGCCGAATGACCTCATCTGGAACTATTGGGTCAACAACTACCTGCTCGGCAAGGAACCACCGGCCTTCGATATCTTGTTCTGGAACGCCGATACGACGCGCCTGCCGGCACGCCTTCATTCGGATTACATCGACCTCTACTTCACCAATCCCTTTGTCAATCCGAAAATGCTTTCGCTCAACGGAACCGCGATTGACATGGCGCAGGTCAAGGTCGACAGCTACATCATCGCCGGCGTCACCGATCACATCACGCCCTGGAAGTCGGTGTATCAGACGGCGAAGATCATGGGGAATGACACGACCTTCATTCTGTCGAACAGCGGGCATCTGCAGAGCCTTCTAAATCCGCCCGGCAACCAGAAAGCCTCCTTCGTTACGGGACCGCTCGCGCCGGCTGGCCCGGACGCATTCCTGGCCGGCAGCAAGAAGCACGAGGGGAGTTGGTGGCTCCACTGGCGCGACTGGCTCCAAGAGCGTTCGGACGAGGAAGTGCCGGCACCCACCATGTTGGGTAACGCGCGTCATCGTGCGGATGTGCCGGCTCCTGGCACGTATGTCTTCAGTCAGTAGGGTGTAGGGCATGCGCATAGCGTCGGTTCGGTGGAGCCTGCGGCCGTGAACGACCGCGCAGGAGAAGATGGCATCGACGTTCGGACGATCGCGGTCGGCCGCCAGGCGCTCTGCGTCGCGACCACACGCGGGCCTGAAGGACGGCCGCCCCTGCTTCTGTTCAATGGTATTGGCGCGAATTGGCAGCTCGCCAAACCATTTCTTCATGCGCTGGCCAATACGGCGGCCATCATCTTTGACATGCCGGGCATCGGCGGCTCGCCGCTTCCGTCCCTCCCCTATCGGCCGTCGACGCTCGCGAGGCTTGCGGCCGGCGTCGTCGCCCAGCTCGGGCATCGGCAGGTCGATGTCGCCGGGGTCTCGTGGGGCGGAGGGGTCGCTCAGCAATTCGCCCATCAGCACGGCGACACATGCCGAAAGCTCGTATTGGCAGCGACCTCGCCGGGCGCGATCATGGTACCCGGCAGACCCTCAGTGATCTGGAAGCTCGCGACACCGCGGCGCTACATCGACCGCAACTACATGCGCAGCATAGCCGCCGAAGTCTACGGCGGGACGTTCCGGAGCGACCCGGAGCTCGTCGCCACGCACGCGCAAGCAATGTTCGGCGTGACCAGCCTCGGCTATCTGTTCCAGCTTCTAGCCATGACCGGGTGGACTAGTCTGCCTTGGCTCTGGTCGCTACGGCAACCGACCCTGGTGCTGATGGGACGGGATGATCCCCTGGTGCCGCCGGTCAACGGCCGCATTCTGGCGCGGTTCATTCCAAATGCTCGACTGCAAATGATCGACGACGGACACCTGTTCATGGTGACGCGGCCGATCGAAACAGCAATGGCGATCGAAGCATTCCTTTGCGAGCCATGATCTGCAGACGCAGGCGCATTTGGCCGGCGGCCGCGCTGCATAGCTCTGGAATTCAGCGAGAGGATTCTTGGAATCCGCATGACCTTGTCTGAAGTCTCATGCTTTTCGGGATCATGCATGCTAAATTTCAAAGAACAAGCAATGGCACGTGCCGGGGACTGCTACGTAAGTATCAGCGTGCGCTAATGCCACTGCGCGGAACATGGCAAAGATCGCGAGCGCCGCCCACGCCGCGCGGGGAGCCGCGCAGGCGGGCTATAGCAACGTCTAGTCAATGGAGGATCACATGGCGACCGTGCCGGCTGCTCGTGTGCGCGAGAAGGAATATTCTCCGCCGCCCGTCAACGCCGATTTCTACAAGATTGCCGACCTGCTCGATCCGAAGGAGCGGGCGGTTGTCAAGCGCGTACGCGATTTCATGGAGACCGAAGTCGCACCGATCATCGAGGACTATTGGGGCAGGGACCAGTTCCCGCATGAGATCATCCC
>DATFQX010000276.1:0-3989 GCA_035263865.1 Xanthobacteraceae bacterium | reverse complement strand
TGTCGACAAATGCCGTCGGCCGTGGTGGGCTGGTACTGGCACCGCGACCACGTGCGAGAGCGCCCAAGCGTTTCGAGGCATCAGCTTGAGACAGAAGTCCATACCGTTGTGTGACCACACGCGGTGCCTTGCGGGAGCGTTTGACAACTTGTTGTGGGCTGTTCCAGCGATGACGATGACGCTCACAAAAATAAATCGGAACTTCGTTTTCGTTAGCGGGTAAGTTTGCTGCTCTCTCGCAGCTTGCGTTGCGTGGCTATGATGCGAACATGACTCTCGGCCGAACGAAGTCTGTCGATATTCTTGTCTCAAATCCTGCCACGCTGCCTTCGGGCGCTATGGCTGCATGAAATCGAGCACGACGGATTCCGCATCATCGCCCGGAAGGATGGCAATCGCGTGAGGTTGTACAGCCGTCCGGGCAATGACCTGACCTATCGCTTCCCACTGATCGTCGAGACACTGGCCCGTTTGCGCTCGCGCTCCTGCATCATCGACGGCGAAGCTATGCACGCAGTAATCCTCGTCTAGCGCGTCTTCGCACGATCAACACCCCAAACGGTCACGGCAAAAAACAATGCCCTGGACACGTTGTTTCGCCTAAACGATGATTGCGCGCCGGCAGGTTGGGACCCCATCATGGACCTTTGGGCTTGGCTGCGGAGCCTTGGCCTCGAACGGTATGAGGCGGTATTCCGCGACAACGAGATCGACGCCGACGTTCTGCACGATCTCACGGACAATCATCTCCGCGAGATGGGTGTTGCTCTCGGCGCTCGTCTCAAGCTCCTGAAAGCCATTGCTGCGCTGTCTCCACGTGCTGAGCCAGCCAGTCGCACATCAGCAGTCGCGCTCGCCAGCCTTGCCGTGGATGCTGCCGAGCGGCGTCAAGTTACAGTGATGTTCTCGGACCTTGTCGGTTCGACGTCACTCTCTGTGCGCATGGACCCGGAGGACCTGCGCGAGGTGATTTCAGCCTATCAGAAATGCGTCGCCGAGACCGTACACCGCTTCGACGGATTCGTGGCGAGATACATGGGCGACGGTATCCTCGTGTATTTTGGCTATCCGCAAGCCCACGAGGACGACGCCGAGCGGGCGGTACGGGCTGGGCTGGAGCTCATCACCGCTGTAACCGCGCTCAAGTCGCGCGCCTCCCTGCAGACGCGGGTCGGAATTGCGACGGGGGTGGTCGTCGTGGGCGACCTGCTGAGTTCGGGAGAGGCGCAGGAACGCGGCATGGTCGGCAAGACGCCGAACCTTGCGGCGCGCCTGCAGGGGATTGCCGAACCAAACTCAGTCGTCATCTGCGACAGCACACGCAGACTTCTTGGCAATCTTTTCGAGCTGAAGGACCTCGGCCCCAGAGACGATCTCAAGGGGGTGGACGAGGCAACGCGGGCCTGGGCGGCGCTGCGGGCGAGCTCCATAGCAAGCCGCTTCGAGGCACTGCACGCGAGCAGCATGACTACCCTCGTCGGTCGAGAGGAAGAATTCGGACTGCTGCTACGGCGCTGGGCTAGAGCAAAAAACGGCGAAGGCCAGGTGGTGCTCCTCTCCGGCGAGCCGGGCATCGGCAAATCGCGGCTCACCGCCGCGCTGCTAGAAAGTGTCCTCGACGAGCCGCACACCCGCCTGCGCTATTTCTGCTCTCCACAGCACAGAGACAGCGCGCTCTACCCGATCATCGGCCAGATGGAACGTGCTGCCGGACTGGCGCACGACGACTCCCCGCGAGCGAGACTCGACAAACTCGACGCACTGCTTGCGAGGACGTCGACGTCAGCTCCGGACGCGGCACTCTTTGCCGAGATGCTATCACTCACGAACGATGGCCGCTATCCCACGATCGAACTGACGCCGCAGCTCCGTCGGCAACGAACGCTGGAAGCGCTCACTGCGCAAATGGAGGCCCTAACGCGAACAGGTCCGGTGCTGATGATCTTTGAGGATGTGCAGTGGATCGACCCGACAAGCCTGGAAGCGCTCGGTCGGGCTGTGGACCAGATTCGGAGCGTGCGCCTGCTTCTGATCATGACGTTCCGTCCGGAGTTCGATCCACCTTGGATCGGTAGCCCCCACGTGACGGCCCTCACCATCAATCGGCTGGGTCGGCGCGACATCAAGGCCATGATCAGCCGCGTCGTTGGCGACAAGCTCCTCCCACCAAGCATTCAGCAGGACATAATCGAGCGCACCGACGGTATTCCCCTGTTCGTGGAGGAGATGACCAAGGCGGTGCTGGAGGCGGAGAGCGAGGGCGCGGCCGAGCACGTAGTTACGGCAGTTCCTTCTCCGGCCCTGGCCGTCCCTTCAAGCTTGCATGCCTCGCTGATGGCGCGGCTCGACCGGCTTGGCCCGGCCAAGGAGCTAGCGCAGATCGGGGCTGCGATCGGGCGCGAGTTCTCGCATGCTCTGCTTGCTGCGGTCGTGCGTAAGCCGGAGGGAGAGCTGGAATCGGCGCTCGACCGTCTCATTGCCGCTGGTTTGCTTTTCCGGCAGGGCATACCGCCGCATGCGACCTACCTGTTCAAGCATGCGCTGGTTCAGGACGCGGCCTATGGCACGCTGCTCCGCGAGCCGCGCCGCGCGTTGCATGCCCGGATTGCCGAGACCCTCGAGAGCCACTTCGCGGAAACCGCCGACAGCCAGCCAGAGCTGCTGGCGCGCCACTGCACCGCGGCCGGCTTGATCGAGAAGGCTGCGGGCTGGTGGGGCAAAGCGGGTCAGCGGTCGCTGGCCCGCTCGGCGCTGGTTGAAGCCGCCGAGCAGCTTACCCGCGCTCTCGGCCAGATCGCGACCTTGCCTCCCAGTGCCGAGCTGCGTCGCGCAGAGATCCGGCTTCAGGTCGCACTGATAAACCCTCTCTTACATGTCAAAGGCTATGCTGCACCGGAAAGCAAGGCGGCGGTCGAGCGAGCACGTTTGCTGATCGAAAGAGCCGAAGCGCTCGGAGAACCTTCAGAAGATCCACTGCTCCTGTTCTCGGTCCTCTACGGCTCCTGGGTTGCCAGCTTCATTGCATTCAACGGCGACGTCATGCGTGAGCTTGCGACGCGGTTCCTGGAGCTTGCCAAAAAGCAAGGGGCGACAGTGCCGATCATGATTGGGCATCGCTTGATGGGAACTACTCTGACGGCCACGGGAGATATTGCGAAGGCCCGAGCACACCATGATCAGGGGATCGCGCTTTACGATCCCGCCAAGCATCGTCCGCTGGTGACGCGATTCGGCCAAGATGCCGGGGTGACAGGGTTGTCCTTTCGCTCGTTGACCCTCTGGTTCCTTGGCTATCCTGAGGCCGCGCTTGCTGACACAGACCACGCCCTCAAAATAGCGCGCGAGATTGGCCAGGCTGCTACCTTGATGTTTGCGCTGGCCATTACAAACTTTACCCGTATTTTCTGCAGGAGCTGCGCCACGGCAAGCGCACGGATCGATGAGCTTATCGCTTTGGCGGACGAAAAAGGCGCGTTGCAGCGGAAAGCGGAAGGAGTGACTCAAAAAGGTTGCGTGCTGGCCTTGATCGGCGAAGCCTCGGATTCGGTTCAAACGATCACCTCAGGGATCACAGCATGGCAATCAACGGGAGCTACAGTATGGGTGCCGTTGTATTTGTCATATTTGGCGAAGGCCTATGCGGAACTTGGACAAATCGATGATGCATGGCGTTGCATTGGCGAAGCGATCAAGACGATCGAAACCACGAAGGAAAGATGGTACGAGGTCGAGGTCTATCGGATGGCCGGCGAAATCGCGCTTAAATCACCCGAGAGGGCAACGAAAGCGGAAGCATATTTCGGGCAGGCCCTTGTAATTGCGCGCGCGCAGCAAGCAAAATCCTGGGAACTTCGCGCAGCGCTAAGCATGGCGCGTCTTTTGAGCGCTCAGGGCGAACCGGATAAGGCCACAGATCTTCTGGCTCCGGTCTACGGCTGGTTCACTGAGGGCTTCGACACCAGTGATCTGAAAGAGGCCAAAGCTTTGCT
>DATFQX010000275.1:0-6126 GCA_035263865.1 Xanthobacteraceae bacterium | reverse complement strand
TTCAATTCAAAACGATTAAAATGCACGCTCACCATAGATGTGAAAATGAGCCAGGCCGACTGGCGAAGCATCGCGCAGCTCGGCCTTATGAGAAAAACGCTCTTTGAGTACCCGAGCCCAGCCGGAGAGGTTGGGAACCCGGACAACTTCTTTCGTTTCGAGGTCGAGAGCCTGAAGGACGTCACCCACATTTGCTTCAATGACGTTATGCAAATGCAGGACGCGAAAGAAAGACTTATCACCGGCCTGCACAACATGCGGGCGCAGATAGACCAGCACCGGCACGGGCCGAAGATGGAGCGCTTGGAGATTTGATGTTCGAGCACCTGGCACGAACGATCCTTCTGGGCCACGATCGCCTGCCACCCTTTCCTCTCTTCCAGGCATTCCACGATTTGTGCTGGAACCTGGCGGACGGCAATAACGCAGTCGCCGATGCGATTACTGAAGGCCTGCGGGAACTACTGACCTTTCTGCCGGATGCCTATTGGCAGACCAAGGATGAATTTATAGCCGCGTCCGAGAGTGCGTATTGAGCGTGGCCATGGAATCTGAGGGTGGAATAGGCGTTCCGTGGTCTCGGCGTGTGATGGTCGTGGTTGCGGCGCCTTCACGGATCGTGGCCTTGGAAGCGGCGTGATCAGGTGACGGGCGGCGGGTCGAGCTTGGCGACCAGGTTGACGAATGCGTCTTTGAACGCGTTGTCGTAGTCGTCGGGGTGCTGGAGAATGAAGGCGATGACCTTGCGGTAGCAGTCGGCGGCCTGTCGGTTCTCGCCTCTGGCCTGATGGACCATTCCGAGGCGATCGTAGCCGTCGTGCACATCGGGGAACCGTACCAGGAGGTCGCGGGCAGCCTGCTCGGCCTCGTCGAGCTTTCCGGCATGGACGAGTTCGACCACAGCGTTGGAGGCATCCATCAGTTCGTCGTAGCGCTGCAATGCATCCTCGGACATACCGAGCCTTGCGGCGATAGCGGTTTTCAGCTCGTGGATGCCCGGCAGATGTGAAGCGGCGCGCAGGGCGCGTCGGGCCTCTGCCTCGGTGTGCTCCGCGCGTGTCCTGGCGGAGCCAAGCTGCGATTTTGACGCTGCCTCGTCCTTCGCAAGACAGCACCTCTTGTACTTGTTGCCGCTGCCGCAAGGGCAGGGATCATTGCGTCCGGGCTTGGCCATTGTGGTCAGCACCTTCGAGCCGAGGAGGACGCATTCTTTGTACCGGGACCTGTTGGGCGACGCCACATTCTACGAACTGCTGCTCGCCTGTGATCGCGACCTCGCCGACACCGCACGGTGCGCGGGTTGCGCGCGGTGTAGCGGCGTTGTTCATTCTGCTCCATATTGGCGCAAGCCGCGTGGCCGGCCCTGCCGCCTCGGGCGCGAGCACGACCTGCGCTTCAGCTTCTGCTGCGCCGCCGATGGCTGTCGATCGCGGGCGACGCCGCCGTCGCTGCGCTTCCTTGGCCCCAAGGTCTACATCGCCGCGATCGTGGTGCTGATTGCGATCCTGCGGCACGGCGCGACGGCGCGGCGCATGCGGGAACTTGACCAGGTGATCGGCGTCGACCGCCGCACCGTCGAGCGCTGGCGCAGGTGGTGGCGTGACAGTTTCACCACGACATCGTTCTGGCAGATCGCGCGCGCCACGTTCATGCCGCCGGTCGATCAAAACCGGCTGCCGGCCGCGCTCATCGAACGCTTCGCCGGTGACGACGCCGATCGTCTTGTCGCGCTGCTGCGCTTCATGGGGCCGCTCACAGGAGGTCGGATGCAAGCTCCGTAACGGCTTTCCCAAATCCGCAGAGGTTGCTCGTCGCCAGCAATCCAGGCCTCGATCTACGGTCCGTGCGCCCTGATCCGGAGGAGCGCCGGCGTGACGCAGCAGGCCCGAGGTCCCCGAGTCCATGAGCGGTGGGCGCATCTGCGCTTCTCCGTGATCGGACAACTGTTGGCAGCGCCGCCGCCCAAAGGCGAGTTGCGCGCCGAGATCGAGGCGCTTGCCGGGCGCCAGTGGCGTCACCCCATCACCGGCGAGCCTGTTTGCTTCGGCTTTTCCACCATCGAGCGCTGGTATTACCGCGCCTTGAAGGAGCGGACCGATCCGGTCGGCAAGCTGCGCCGCAAGCGGCGCGCCGATGCCGGGCGCCAGCCCGCCATGAGCGACGCGGTACGCCAAGCCGTACTGGCGCAATACGCCGCGCACAAGGGTTGGAGCGCCAAGCTCCACCACGACAATCTGGTCGCGCTCAGCGAAAAGAGACCCGAACTGCGGCCATTGCCGTCCTATTCCACGCTGCGCCGCTTTCTCAAGGCCCACGGCCTCGCCAAGCGGCGGCGGGTGACGTCGCGGCGGACCGAAGGCGCCGCGCGCGCCGAGGCGCGTCTATTTGACCGCGAGGTGCGCAGCTATGAGGCCGAATACGTAGGCGGAGTTTGGCACTGGGACTGTCATGTGGGTTCGAAAAAGGTTCTCACGCAGCGCGGCGAGTGGCAGGCGCCTGTTCTGTTCGGCGTGCTCGACGATCGCTCGCGGCTCGCCTGTCACCTGCAATGGTATTTCACCGAGAATGCCGAGAATATCGCACATGGCTTGTCGCAGGCCTTCCAGAGGCGCGGCTTGCCGCGCTCCGCCCAGAGCGACAACGGCGCCGCCATGACGGCCGCGGAGATTGTCGAAGGTCTCAACCGGCTTGGCATTTTGCATCAAACGACATTGCCGTATTCGCCCTATATGAACGCAAAAATAGAGACGCTGTGGGGGTTGGTGGAGGGCCGGCTTCTGGCCATGCTTGAGGACGTACCTGACCTCACCTTGGCGTTTCTCAACGAAGCGACGCTGGCGTGGGCGGAATACGAGTACAATCGCAAGGTCCACTCCGAGATCGGTGAAGCGCCGATTGCGCGCTTCCTCGCCGGCCCCGACGTGATGCGGCCGAGCCCAGATAGTGCGACGCTCAAGCTCGCCTTCACCAAGGCCGATCGTCGCACCCAGCGCAGGAGCGACGGCACCATCGTCATCGAAGGCAACCGCTTCGAAGTGCCGAACCGCTACCGACACTTCACGCTCATCGAGATTCGCTACGCCAGCTGGGATCTCGCCCACATCCACCTTGTCGACGAACACACCGGTCAGGTTCTGTGCCGGCTGTTTCCCCAGGACAAGACCCAGAATGCCAGCGGCCTGCGCCGGCCGCTCGACCAGGTCTCGCCACAGCCCGTCGCGGTGCCGCCGGCCAGCGGGATCGCGCCGCTGCTGGCCAAGCTGATCAATCAGCAGGCCGCCAGCGGACTGCCGCCGCCCTACCTCCCGAAGGACGAGCAAGGAGACGACACGTGAACAAGAAGCTGCTCGCGCTCTATGGCCTCAAGTGGAACCCGTTCGCCCCGGACGTGCCGGTCGAGGCGCTGCGCGTCACGCCGCGCATCGAATCGTTCTGCTGGCGGGTCGAGCAACTCGCCGGCGAAGGCGGCTTTGCGCTCATCACCGGCGCTCCCGGCACCGGCAAGTCGGTCACCTTGCGCATCCTCGCCGAGCGGCTCGCGGCGCAACGCGACGTCAAGGTCGGCGTCATCAGCCGGCCTCAGGCCGGCCTTGCCGACTTCTACCGCGAGATGGGAGAGCTGTTCGGCGTCGTGCTCCATCCGCATAACCGCTGGGGCGGCGCAAAAACTCTGCGCGAACGCTGGCAAACCCACATCGATGCCGCATTCTCCCGGCCGGTGCTGATTGTGGACGAGGCCCAGGAGATGGTGACGGCCGTTCTTTCCGAGCTGCGCCTGCTGGCGTCCGCAAGGCTCGACTCCCACATCCTACTCACGGTCGTGCTCGCCGGCGACGGACGGCTCGTCGAACGCCTGCGATCCGACGAGTTCCTCCCGCTCGGCAACCGCATGCGCGTACGGCTCGCGCTTGAGCGCGCCACCCCCGACGAACTGCACGATTGCCTCAAGCAGGCGGTGCAGAAGGCCGGGGCCGCCAAGCTGATGACCGAGGAACTGATCGCAACGCTGTGCGATCACGCCCAGGGCAACCTGCGCGCCCTCATGAACATGGCCGGCGAGCTGCTCGCGGCAGCCGCCCAGCGCGAGGCCCGCCAGATCGACGAGAAGCTATTCCTCGAGATGACCTCTCCACCCGCCGAGACCAAAACTGCGGCCGGACGGCGGCGATGACCTTGTTGCCGGTCGCGCCCGCCCATCGCCTGGCCGAGCGCGCCGAGGAGCGACGCTGGCTCGTCACCTCGCTGTGGTCCGAACAGGCAGTCGGAATCATCGGCGGCGAGCCCAAATGCTGCAAATCCTTCCTTGCCCTCGACCTCGCCGTCGCGGTCGCGGCCGGCACCGCGTGCCTGCGCCGCTTCGCCGTCCCGCTTCCCGGACGCGTGCTGCTCTATGCCGCCGAGGATGCGCTTCACATCGTGCGCCGAAGGCTCGAAGGCATCTGCGCCGCCGCCGCCGTCGCGCTCGCCGATCTCGACATTCAGGTGATCACCGCCCCCACCCTGCGGCTCGATCTCGACGCCGACCGCAGAAGCCTCGACGAGACCATCGCCAAGCTGCAGCCGCGCCTGCTCGTGCTCGATCCCTTCGTGCGCCTGCATCGCATCGACGAAAACGCCTCAGGCGAGGTCGCGCCGCTGCTCGCCTATTTGCGCGAACTGCAACGGCGGTACGGCGTCGCCGTCATCGTCGTCCACCATGCCAAGAAGGGCGCCGGCCGCATCCGCGCCGGCCAAGCCCTGCGCGGCTCCTCCGAGTTCCACGCCTGGGGCGACTCCAATCTCTACCTGCGCCGCAATGGCGGTCCCCGCGACGGCGGTGAGATCACCCTCACGGTCGAGCACCGCGCCGCTCCCGCCTTACCCGCCATCACGCTCGAACTCGCCCAGCGCGAAAACGCCCTGGCGCTCGAAGTGAGCGAACGGCGCACGCCGCAGACACCACCGCCAACCTCCGTCGACGAGCGCATCACAGCAGCGCTCACAGATGCCGCCCGCCCGATTCCATTCTCCGAACTGCGCGGGCTGTGTCGCCTTCGCACCGCCAGCCTCTACGAGCGGCTGGCCGTCCTGACTGCCGCGGGCCGCCTCGTCAAATCCGACCAGGGATATCGTCTCACCGACCCCTGAATGCCGGTGCACATCGTCATCAATTGCGCCGACGACCGGCTGCCGCTTCCGCTTCCCGCAGGCTCTACAGCGCGCCGGAAGCGGTAGTGGGAAGTCCATCGCGTCGACAGCGGCTCTCGTTCCATCCTTTTGTTCGATCGGCACCATCCTTCCGCCCCGACCTGCGCACAGCCAGTGCCGTCGCGCGCAGCGGCGGTCAAGGATGGCCCGTCTTCGGGCCACCGCTTTAGCGGCGCGAAGCGTCCTTGACGGCCGCGAGCACCACGGCATGCTCGGTCGCGTCGGGAAACCGATCCCCAAACTCACCAACCGAACCATCAAAAAGGGGGAACGCAAGACCATCAAAAAGCGTGATCACGCTCAGTTACGACCTCTACACGCGGTTGCTGGCTCGCCATATCGGCAAACATCTGCCCGGCGACCCGACGGTGGTGCCGAAAAACATGGAAGGCGCGGCCAGCATCCGCTTGGCCAACTGGCTCTATAATGTAGCCCCCAAGGACGGCACCGCATTCGGCACCATCGGCCGCGGCACCGCGCTCGATCCTCTGCTGGGGCAGCCCGGCGCTCAGTTCGACGGCACGAAATTCAACTGGATCGGCAGTGCCAACGACGAAGTCAGCGTCTGCGTCGCCTGGCATACGGTCGGCATCACAACCTTCGACGACCTGTTGCGCCGGGAGCTGTTGATCGGCGGCACCGGGCCGGGTGACGACACGGTTCAGTTCGGCAAGGTCTTGGCGGGCGTTCTCGGCGCCAAGCTGAAGATCATCGCCGGCTATCCGGGCGGCAACGATGCCGTCCTGGCGATGGAGCGTGGCGAATTGCAGGGTCGTTGCGGTTGGTCCTATTCGAGCGTGAAGGCCGCCCATCCGGATTGGCTCGCCGAGGGGAAAATCGCGATCCTGGTGCAATTCGCGCTCGCGAAGCATCCGGAACTTCCCGACGTGCCGCTGGTGATCGACCTTGCCAAAACGGAGGAGCAGCGCACGCTCCTGA
>DATFQX010000274.1:0-12933 GCA_035263865.1 Xanthobacteraceae bacterium | reverse complement strand
CTCCTTGTGGAATTATACCGGGCCGACGACGTTCCCAGCCACCGGCGAGGTCATTTCGGGTAGTATCTGTCCGACCTTTGGCCCCCAGGTATTTCCCAATGCGGTGCCGTGTCCGATCGACAATGGAATGCACGTTCGCAGTTCGGTCGGTGTGGGTTTGATTTGGGAATCCCCGTTCGGGCCGCTGCGCTTCGATTATGCATTCCCGCTCTCGAAGGAGCCCTACGACCGGGTCCAGCAGTTCCGCTTCGGCGGCGGTACGAAGTTCTGAGCGCGGCTGCGGCGCCGCTATTGGCACCGGTATGAGCGATCCCTTTTTCTTCAGCCGGGGAAGCGGGCTCAGCGTGCGCGAGATCGCCGCCCGCACGGAGGCCAAGACGAGGCCCGGCGCCGATCTCGAGCGGCGCATCACTGGGATTGCAGCGCTAGATCACGCCGGACCGAGTGATCTCGCATTCCTCGACAAGGCAAAGTATGCGCCGCAATTATCGACTAGTACCGCTGGCGCCTGTTTGACGACGGAGCGATATGCCGCCCGCGCTCCGGCGCAGATGAGCGTTCTCTGCGTTGCCGAGCCGTATCGCGCCTTCGTCGAGGTCGCGCGAGCGATCTATCCGGATGCGCTGCGTCCATCCTCGTTATTCGAGGCGAGCGGCGTCGCGGTTGGCGCCTTCATCCATCCCAGCGCCCGCATGGAAAATGGCGTGATCGTCGATCCCGGCGCCGTCGTCGGTCCGCGTGCCGAGATCGGAACGGGCACGGTCATCAACGCAGGCGCCGCAATCGGACCCAACGTGCGCATCGGCCGCCACTGCACCATCGGTGCCAACGTGACGATTGCGAACAGCCTGATCGGAGATCGCGTGGTCGTCCATCCCGGCTGCGCGATCGGGCAGGATGGATTCGGCTATCTGATGGGGCCAAGCGGCCACCGTAAGGTCGTGCAGGTTGGTCGGGTCATCATTCAGGACGAGGTAGAGATCGGCGCTGGGACGACGATCGATCGCGGCGCCAATCGCGACACGGTGATTGGCGAAGGCACCAAGATCGACAACCTGGTCCAGATCGGACACAATGTAACGATCGGCCGCCACTGCATCATCGTTTCCCAGTGCGGCATCTCCGGCAGCGTCGTGATCGAGGATCGTGTCATCTTGGCCGGGCAGGTGGGTCTCGCGGATAATGTGAGGATCGGCGAGGGCGCCATCATCGGAGCGAGGAGCGGCATCATGTCCGACGTGCCGGCGGGCGAAAAATGGTTCGGCTATCCGGCAATGCGCGGCCGTGAGTTTCTTCGCAGCATGATGACTTTGCGCCATTGGGTAAGCAAAAATGATGCTGCAGGCCACGAGGACGAGAGTCCCGAGGCTCCGTCCTTGCGGCGGGACGAGCGCTCCCGCCGGAGCCGATGAGCAAGCCGGCGACCACGCTGGAGGCCGCCGACATCGCGGCAATCCTAAAAGCGCTGCCGCATCGCTTCCCGTTTCTCATGGTCGACCGCATCATCGAGATGCGCGGCGATGAAGCGGCCGTGGGCATCAAGAATGTCACCATCAACGAGCCGCAGTTTCTCGGGCACTTCCCGGGCAACCCCATCTTTCCCGGCGTATTGCTCGTCGAGGGGATCGCGCAGACCGCGGGCGCCATCTGCGTGTTGTCGCAGATGGGGGGCGATCATCCCAAGCACGTTTATTTCCTCACCATCGATAAGGCCAAGTTCCGCAAGCCCGTGGTACCGGGCGACACCATCGAGTTCCACGTCAGCAAGGTCGCTCGGAAAAAGAACATGTGGTGGTTCCGCGGCGAGGCGAAGGTCGCTGGACAAACGGTTGCCGAGGCCGAAGTCGGCGCCATGGTCGTGTGAGGTCGACAATGGCGGCAATCGATCCGACCGCCCGCATCGAACCGGGGGCGGTGATCGGGGAGAACGTATCGATCGGGCCTTATTGCGTCATTGGCCCGCATGTGCAAATCGGGGACGGTTGCAAGCTCATTGCTCACGTACATATTGCGGGCCATACCACAATCGGCCCGCGCAGCGTCCTTTATCCATTCGCCTCGCTGGGCACTCCACCGCAATCCGTCAAGTACCGCGGTGGCCCGACCCGACTCGTGATCGGTGCCGACTGCGATATCCGTGAAGGCGTCACCGTGAATACCGGGACCGAGGACGATCGCGGCGTAACCGAAATCGGAGACCGCTGCTGGCTGATGGTAGGGTCCCACGTCGGCCATGATTGCAAGGTCGGCAATGACGTAATCTTTGCCAACAACGTGGTCCTGGGTGGTCATGTGACGATCGGCGACTTTGCGGTATTCGGTGGCCAGGCAGCCGTGCGTCAGTTCGTGCGCATTGGTGAAGGCGCAATGGTGGTGGGACTGAGTGGGGTGCGCGCCGACGTGATCCCCTTTGGCCTCGTCCAGGGTCCACTCGCGGATCTGATCGGCCTCAACGTCGTTGGCATGTGGCGGCGCGGCTCGACCAAAGCCGACATCCATCGGCTTCGAAAAGCGTACGAGATGATGTTCTTCGGTCGCGGGACCTTCCGCGAGCGGCTCGATCAGGTCGCCGCAGAGAACGGCGCTGACCCGCTCGTCGCCAAGGTCCTTGCGTTCATTCGTTCGGGCTCGCGGCCGCTGACCATGGCCATCCGTCGCGCGGCGACGGTCGAGGACGCATGACCGAGGCAGTGCCTGCCAAACCGGCAGATGACGGCGCGCTGGCAATTATTTGCGGCGGCGGAACCCTGCCGTTTGCAGTTGCCGATGCGGTGACAAAGCACGGACGCCGGGTCGTGCTTTTTGCAATTCGCGGCTGGGCGGATGCAACGCGGGTCGCGGCCTATCGGCATTACTGGGCGGCGGTCGGTCAATTCGGCGCGTTTTGCCGCCTGGCGCGCCGCGAAGGCTGCCGCGATGTCGTTTTCATCGGCTCGATGGTGCGGCCGGCAATCTGGCAGATCAGGCTCGATTTCAAGACGCTGCGGCTCTTGCCGCGCATCTTCGGTATGTTTCGCGGCGGCGACGACCAACTGCTCAAAGGCGTCGCCGCCATTTTCGAAGAGCACGGCTTTCGCCTCGTTGGAGCACACGCCGTCGCGCCGGAAATCTTGATGCCAGAGGGAGCGCTCGGCCACGAGCGCCCGAACGATCGCGACCGCGCCGACATTGCCAAGGGGCTTGCCTTGCTCAACGCGGCCAGTCCGTTCGACGTAGGTCAAGCAGTTGTCGTGGCTGATGCGCGCGTGCTGGCGATCGAGGCGGCGGAAGGCACCGACCGCATGCTGGCACGCATCACGGAACTTCGCCAAAGCGGCCGCATTGCCTCGGGTCGGGGCGTGCTGGTGAAAGCGGCAAAGCGCAATCAGGACCGCCGGCTCGATTTGCCTTCGATTGGGCCGCAAACGGTCGAAGGGGCGGCGCAGGCCGGGCTCGCCGGCATTGCGGTCGTCGCCGGCAGCACGATCGTCGCGGAACCCGCACAGATCGGTGCGACCGCCGACCGTGCCGGGCTGTTCGTGCTCGGTATACGCGAGCAGGCGGCCGAGCGATGACCCTGCCAGCACGGGGCACGCCCGCTCCCGAATTCGTCGATGTTTTTCTCGTCGCGGCCGAGGAGTCCGGTGACCGGCTCGGCGCCGCACTGATCCGCGCGCTGCGAGAGCGCACCTGTGGGAGGGTGCGCTTTACCGGGGTCGGGGGGCGCGAAATGGCAGACGAAGGGATCGCAAGTCTCTACCCAATCGATGACCTTCCGCTGATCGGATTCAGCGCCATTCCGCGGCGGCTACCAAGAATCTTGCGCCTCATGCGCCTCACGGCGAAGGCCGTCGTGGCGCGGCGGCCGCATGTCCTCGTGATCATCGACAGTCCCGGTTTCACCCGCGGGATCGCGCGACGTGTGCGCGCTGCCGATCCGACAATCGCGATCGTCGAATATGTATCGCCCTCGGTCTGGGCCTGGCGGCCGGGCCGCGCCAGGGTGATGCGCGCTTATATCGATCACATCCTGGCGCTGTTGCCGTTCGAGCCGGCAGTGCACCGGCGGCTCGGAGGACCGCCGTGCACCTATGTGGGTCATCCTTTGGTCGAGGAGGTCAAGAACCTGCGCCCGAACAGCGAGGAAGCGCGTCGCCGCCTCGCTATACCGCCGATCTTGCTGGTATTGCCGGGCAGCCGCGCAGGCGAGATCAAGCGACTACTTGGTACGTTTGCCGGCGCGGTGACGTTGCTCTATGAGCGGCTGCGATCGCTCGAACTCGTGGTGCCGACCGTTCCGCATCTCGCAGATGCGATCCGCAGTGCGACCGCCCAGTGGCCGATGCGGCCGCGGATCGTGGTCGACACCAGCGACAAACAAGCCGTGTTCCGCGTTGCCACCGCTGCCCTTGCCAAATCCGGCACCGTCACGCTTGAGCTTGCGCTGGCTGGAGTGCCGATGATCGCGGCCTATAAGGTTTCGGCCATTGAATACGTCACGGTGGGGCGTGGCATCTTGAAGCGCATTCCTTCGATCATCCTGACAAACCTCTTGCTTGGCGAGAACGTCGTGCCAGAACTGCTCCAGCACGATTGCACCGCGGAAAATCTTGCCGCCGCCCTGCTGCCGCTGTTCAGCGACACGCCGCAACGTCGTCGCCAAATCGAGGCCTTTTCCCGCCTTGATGCCATTATGCAGGCGGGATCGAGCGCGCCCGCGCAGCGCGCCGCCGACATCGTGCTCGCCGAGGCGCGTCGCGCATTGCCGGCGCGATAATCCTCCCGCTCCTACCTACGGCGAGGACCAGAGCTTTGATGGTGGTCCGTCCGAAAATTACTTGCGGCGCGAGATCGGTACGTAATCGCGCTGCCTGGCACCGGTATAGAGTTGGCGGGGACGGCCGATCTTCTGCTGCGGATCCTCGATCATTTCTTTCCACTGTGAGATCCAGCCAACGGTGCGGGCAACCGCAAACAGAACCGTAAACATCGTGGTGGGGAAACCCATCGCCTTCAGCGTGATCCCCGAATAAAAATCGATGTTCGGATAAAGCTTTTTCTCGATGAAGTAGTCGTCGTGTAGCGCTATGCGCTCGAGCTCGAGTGCGACGTCGAGTAGTGGATCGTCCTTGACGCCGATCTCGCTCAGCACTTCGTGGCAGGTCTTCTGCATGATCTTTGCGCGCGGGTCGTAATGCTTATAGACCCGATGGCCGAAACCCATGAGACGGAAGGGGTCGTTCTTGTCCTTGGCACGGCGAATGTATTCCGGGATGCGCTCGGGCTTGGCGATCTCGCGCAGCATATTGAGCGCCGCCTCGTTGGCGCCGCCGTGTGCAGGGCCCCACAGGCACGCGCAACCCGCCGCGATGCAAGCGAACGGATTGGCGCCGGAAGAGCCGGCCAGCCTCACCGTCGAGGTCGAGGCATTCTGCTCGTGATCGGCGTGCAAGATGAAGATGCGATCCATTGCGCGGGCGAGAACGGCATTGGGCTTGTAGTCCTCGCAGGGCACCGCGAAGCACATGCGCAGGAAATTAGTCGCATAATCCAGATCGTTCTTCGGATAGATGAACGGCTGGCCGATCGAATACTTATAGGCCATCGCCGCAATCGTCGGCATTTTTGCAATCATGCGGATGGAGGCAATCATCCGCTGGGTCGGGTCGGAAATGTCGGTCGAGTCGTGATAGAACGCCGACAGCGCCCCGACGCAGCCGGTCATCACCGCCATTGGGTGCGCGTCCCGCCGAAAGCCTTGATAGAACCGGCTCATCTGCTCGTGCACCATGGTGTGGTGCGTGACGCGATTGTCGAAGTCGGCTTTCTGTGCGGCCGTTGGGAGCTCGCCGTAGAGCAGGAGATAGCAGGTCTCGAGGAAATCGCCGTGCTCGGCTAACTGCTCGATCGGATATCCGCGATAGAGCAAGATGCCTTCATCGCCGTCGATATAGGTGATCTTCGACTCGCAGCTGCCGGTCGAGGTGTAGCCGGGATCGTAGGTGAACATGCCAGTCTCGGCATAGAATTTGCCGATGTCGATGACCGCGGGCCCGATCGTTCCATCGTAGATCGGGAACGTGGTCTCCTTGTCGCCGACGACGACTTTGCCCGATTTGATGTTGGCGCCGGTCTTCGCATCCATGATCGTGCCCTCGGTTGTGTCGCCCGGCGAACCCGTACTCCCTGCAGCAACTAGGTATGTCGACCTTGCCGAATGCCCGCAGGGAGCCGCTTTTTGCGTATCCCATCCCAGTATGCACTGCAAGACGGCGGAACCGACGCGGCATCACCGCGCCGGATCGCACAACATTATGTGGAGGCCGGCGGTCCGTTCGGCCAGAGCATCATCCGCTGGCCGGAGGGGGCAGTTTAGCCATTGGCGACCGTCTGCATGACTTGGTCGGCCAGCCGGCCAAGGCTTTCGCTTTTCCCCAGCACCGCCAATACGTCAAAGATGGGAGGCGAGGTGGTCCGGCCTGTGAGCGCAGCGCGCAGCGGCTGGGCGACGCTGCCGAGCTTGAACCCTTTGCGCTCCGCGAAAGCGCGCACCGCCTGCTCGGTCGTCTCTGCGCTCCAAGGCTCGAGCGCCTTGAGGTCTGCCGAAAGCTCGCCCAGAAGCGCCCGCGAGTCGACCGTAAGTAGAGCGGCCGCCTTTTCGTCCAGCGTGAGCGGGCGCTCGGCGAGGATGAAGGAAGCGCCGTCAGCGAGCTCGACCAAGGTCTTGGCTCGCTCCTTGAGTCCGCCCATCGCCGCGAGCAGCTTGTTGCGCATCTGCGGGGTCAACTTGGCGGCAAGCTCGCGTCCACCCGCCATGTGCGGCAGCGCGCGTTCGAGCTCGGCGAGAAGATCGGCATCGCCGGTCTGCCGTAAATAATGGCCATTGAGACTTTCGAGCTTGGCATAGTCGAAACGCGCGGGCGAGCGGCCGATCTGCGGCAGATCGAAGGCCGCCATCATTTCCTCGGTCGTGAAAGTTTCCTGGTCGCCGTGGCTCCAGCCCAACCGCACGAGGTAGTTACGCATCGCGGCCGGCAGATATCCCATGGCCCGGTACGCATCGACCGCGAGCGCGCCATGGCGCTTGGACAGTTTAGAGCCGTCAGGCCCATGAATGAGCGGGATGTGCGCCATCACGGGAACGGCCCAACCGAGCGCATTGTAGATTTGGGTCTGGCGTGCGGCATTTGTCAGGTGGTCGTCGCCGCGAATGATATGCGTTACGCCCATGTCGTGATCGTCCACGACGACGGCGAGCATGTAAGTCGAAGTGCCATCCGAACGAAGCAGTACGAGATCGTCGAGGTTCTCATTCTGCCAAACGACGCGCCCCTGCACTTGGTCCTCGATCACTGTCTCGCCGGTCAGCGGAGCCTTGAGCCGGATAACCGGCTGGACCCCGGATGGGGCCTCCGATGGATCGCGGTCGCGCCAGCGGCCGTCATAAAGCTTGGCACGTCCCTCGCTGCGCGCCTTCTCGCGCATCTGCGCGAGTTCCTCTGGCGAGGCGTAGCAAGGATAGGCGCGACCCGCCTCCAGCAGCGTTCGCGCAACCTCGCGATGGCGCTCGGAGCGTGAGAATTGGTAGACAGCCTCGCCATGCCAATCGAGCCCGAGCCAAGCGAGCCCGTCGAGGATCGCGTCGATGGCGACCTGGGTAGAGCGCTCGCGGTCGGTGTCCTCGATCCGCAATAGCATTTTTCCGCCGCGCCCGCGGGCATAGAGCCAATTGAACAACGCGGTGCGCGCTCCCCCGATATGCAGGAAGCCTGTAGGCGAGGGAGCAAAGCGTGTGACGATGGTCTCGCTCATAGCGCTTGATTTTGCGACGGCTTCATCGTCGCGAGAGGGGCACACGAGGCCTTCGCAACCGAGCTAAGGCGCGGATGCGCGCTCACCGGCGTTCGTGTAGCACAGAAATGGCATAGGTCATCAAAGGTTTTGCAGGTTAACGGTCTTGGCGCGTGCGCACGGATTTGGCACATAGACGCGAGTCGAGCGGGTCATGCAGCATGACGGAAATACCGGTCGTCGAGACGGACACAGGGCGTGACTTCATCCGCGATATCATCGCGGCTGATCTTGCCACCAAGCGCCACATGAACGTGGTGACGCGCTTTCCGCCGGAGCCGAATGGATACCTGCACATTGGTCACGCCAAGTCGATCTGCCTCAATTTCGGTGTCGCGCAGGAGTTCGGCGGCCGTTGTCATCTTCGCTTCGATGATACCAATCCGACTAAGGAGGAGCAGGAATATATCGATGCGATTGAGGAGGACGTGCGCTGGCTCGGCTTCGATTGGGGATCGCACCTCTACCACGCATCCGATTATTTCGAGCAGCTCTACGAGTGGGCCGAGCACCTGATCCGTACGGGTAATGCCTATGTCGACGACCAGTCGCAGGAGGAGATGCGGGCGAGCCGCGGCACCTTAACCGAGCCCGGACGCAATAGCCCGTGGCGCGAACGCACAATCGAAGAGAACCTCGACCTCTTCCGGCGCATGCGGGCGGGCGAATTTCTCAATGGTGCGCGAGTCCTGCGCGCCAAGATCGATATGGCCTCGGGCAACATCAACCTGCGCGATCCGGTGCTCTATCGCATTTTGCATGCGAGCCATCCACGCACCGGCACGGCATGGTGCATCTATCCAAGCTACGATTTCGCCCATGGCCAATCGGATGCGATCGAGCACGTCACGCACTCGCTGTGCACGCTCGAATTCGAGGATCATCGACCCCTCTACGACTGGCTTATCGAACACCTTCCGGTTCCATCCCGGCCGCGCCAGTACGAGTTCGCGCGGCTCAATCTCACCCATACGGTACTGTCCAAGCGCGCACTCACCGAATTGGTGCGTGGCGGGTACGTCATCGGCTGGGATGACCCGCGCATGCCGACGCTCGCAGGGTTGCGCCGGCGGGGTGTGCCGCCTGAGGCAATTCGCGATTTCGTCAAGCGGGTCGGGGTCGCCAAGGCCAACAGCGTGGTCGATGTGGCGATGTTCGACTTTTCCGTACGCGAGGTTCTCAACAGAACGGCCTTGCGGCGGATGGCTGTCCTACGTCCGCTGAAGGTCGTCATCGAAAACTATCCGGAAGGCCAATTCGATGAGATCGACGCCGTCAACCATCCCGACAACCCAGCCGCGGGGACGCGCCGCCTGCGCTTTGGCCGCGAACTCTGTGTCGAGCGTCACGACTTCATGGAGAACCCGCCGAAGAAGTTCTATCGGCTGTCCCCGGGACGCGAGGTTCGGCTGCGCTACGCGTATTTCATCACCTGCCGCGAAGTGGTGAAAACGCCCGCCGGCGAGGTGGTGGAGCTTCGCTGCACCTATGATCCGCAAACTCGGGGCGGTAACTCGCCGGATGGCCGCAAGGTGCAGGCCACTCTGCATTGGGTCTCGGCTGCCGATGCCATTACGGCCGAAATCCGGCTCTATAACCAGCTGTTCGCGCGACCAGACCCCGACGTCGCCAATTTCGCCGCCGATCTCAACCCCGATTCAGTTGAGGTCCTGACCGGCTGCAAGCTCGAGCCCGCGCTTGCCGCGACCAATTCCGCGGAGCCTGTTCAGTTCGAACGGCAAGGTTATTTCTGCCCCGATCCGGACTCAACGCCCAATCATATCGTGTTCAACCGCACGGTCGGCTTGCGCGACACGTGGGCGAAGGTAAGCGCCGGGACTACCGCTCAACGCGGAGCGTAGTGGCGTAATTCGTTGCGCAGAAAATTGCCTATCCGTTTGCCGCGATTGCGCAGCACGCGCAACAGACCCGCGTCGACGAAATAAGTGTGGAGGATGCTGTCGCGGGTCGTCACTTCAGCGCCCACCCGATCGGCGGAGTGCCAGGTATCGTCGCCTACGGCGAAGGCGTAGCCGGAATTGGGAGCAAATTTCATTTGAGTACGCTTCGGCAAGCTGCCATCGGCAAGTTTTTCATGAAAGATCGTCCCGATATGGGGATGCGATGCATCGCGCGGTAAGAACAGTTGCACCGTAATTCCCTTCCAGCGCGTGTCGGTGTGCGGCTCGATCTTGTAGCCGGGCACGTCTCTGGTGAGGATGGCGATCGGATACATGCCAACTTTGGCGTAGTGGGGCCCGAAGCGACGTCCAAGCGCGGGGGCGAGCCTGCGCACGAAAGCGGCCTTCACCGGCTCTGAGCAGAGCGCGCGACCAACGAGGTCCCAGATCGTCCGTTTTTCCGGCGGCAGATGCCGGATGTATTCAGGGAACAGATCGATCTTCACCCGGGTAGGCGTGCCGTCCGCCAGCACGTTGCATTGATTTTGGCCATAGAGCGGCCGGTAATCGGAAGCTTCTGGCATCGCCGCCAGCATCGAAGCATAGACGTCGTCGGGAAAGACTCGCTCCAATTGAAGATGGTAGAACGGCGCCTCGACCGCGCGCGCACCATCGATCGATGTGACGATGAAGTCGCACAGACGCACGACCGCTCGCGCGCGATCCGCGCGCCTGAGTTCAACGCCTTGGTCCATTGTCCGCCTCGGGCTGCCATATCTGGTGCGCATGCGAGCGCAGCCTAATCCGGAATGCGTTTGCCGTACTTTGCCACCCTCTCTGCGCTTGCGCGGTTACCACAACCGAACGCCCGGGATCAACCTGCGGGTCAATTTTGCCGAAAAGGACCGGATACTGACGATGCCGGCTTCATCGACGATGAGCGCTGTGGATGCGCGCCCGAGGCCATGTCAAGACCGGCTGCAGTGTGTACCATGCGCGGGTAAGACGTGAGCGGGACCGTCGAGGACGCGCGCGATGATCGGGCAGGGCAGGTCGCGCGGACGGGCCGAGGCATCGCGGCCTTGGATTGCGAGCGGGCGCAGCCCCGCGCTGGCTTGGCCGCAGGGCCTCACTGATTTTGCGCGCCGGGCTGCGCAGCGCGTCCAAGAATGGGCGGCCGCAGAACTCGCCCCTGGCCGGCTGGTGGTCTTGACAGCAACGGCGTTGAGAACATGATCGCGCGGGTGACCGGTGGGCGCATGCTGCCCGCCGAAGTGATGAAACAGATCGTCACCAAGACAGACGGCAACCCGCTGTTCGTCGAAGAACTCACCAAGACGGTGCTGGAGGCGGGCTTCCTGGTCGAGAACGGCGAGGGCTATCGGCTCGACGGGCCCCTGCCGCCGCTCGCCATTCCGGAGACGCTTCAAGACTCTTTGATGGCGCGGCTCGATCGCCTGGCGCCGGTGAGGGAGATCGCCCAAATCGGCGCCGCCATCGGGCGCGAGTTCTCCTATCCCTTGGTGCGCGCGGCGGCGGGACGCGATGAGAGCGCATTGAAGCATGGACTCGCCCAACTCGAGCAGGCCGGCCTCCTGTTCCGCCGTGGCGAGCCGCCGGATGCCGTTTACAGCTTCAAGCACGCGCTGGTGCGGGATGCGGCCTATGAGAGCCTTCTCAAGAGCCGCCGGCAGCAATTGCACGGCCAGATTGCGCGCACGCTTGAGGAAAGATTTGCCGACATCCTGACAAGCCAGCCGGAAATCGTGGCACATCACTTCACGCAAGCGGGCCTTGTTGACCCTGCCATCGATTATTGACTCAAGGCTGGCAATCTCGCGCTCAGTCGCTCAGCAAATGCCGAAGCCGTGAAGCATCTTCGACAAGGCATAGAGCTGACGCAATCCCTCGCCCCCTCGCCCGACCGAGCTCGCAAAGAACTCGATTTTTGCCTGGCCCTCGGGCCGGCGATGGCTGCGACCGAGGGCTATGCCACGCCTGGCTTCAGAAATGCCGCAAGCTCGCACCTCACGGCAATAAGAACCCTGAGCAGTATCTACCAAAGAACAACAAAAGGCATGCCTTGACTCCGCTGCGGCTGAATTGCTCCGAGAAATCACGCAACAACGGCCATTGAACTAAGGCGTGTACTCATTAACGCGCAGATGTCCGGGTTTGGGGGGCGAAGCGCAAATCTTGGGCTCGACTAAGTGTAAGGGCCCCCAGCCAGATTAACCGCGTAGGCGGGGAGAAATCAATGTCGACATCACTCTATGACCTCAGCGTGCCGACCTTCCTGCAGACTGTGAGGTCTATCGGAGGCTTCCTCGACCGTGCGGCCAGGCATTTCGCGGAGACAGGTGTCGATCCCGATAGTTTCGTGAACACTCGCCTCTTCAACGACATGGCGCCCTTCCATTTTCAAATCGAAGCGGCGTCGCACCATTCCGTGTGGGGAGTGGAGGCCCTGAAGACCGGCGAGTTCACCCCTCCCGCCCTCGTCGGGCCAGTTCCTTTCGCCGACCTGCAGGCCATGATCGTCAAGGCGGAAAAGGCGCTGGAGGCGTTTACTCCCGATGAGGTTAACGGCTGGGCGGGCAAGGACCTAGACCTTCAGATCGGCCCGCGAAGGCTTTCCTTCACGTCGGAGACCTTCATTCTTTCCTTCTCACTGCCACACTTCCATTTTCACGCCGTCACCGCATACGACATCCTGCGATCACGGGGCGTGCCGCTCGGTAAGCGTGATTACGAGGGCCGGCTGCGCACCAGATCATCCTAAGATCAAGATTCTCCATCCAATGACCGGATCGCCGCCAACCAAACAATCCGATCATTCACCGTTTATGGGTTCACAGCCTAGCATGAGACCAGTTCGATGTCGGGCGCGCCGGCACGACGATTCTTGGGCCGCTGAACGCTCGGTCCCAACTGGAACTCGTCACGTTGACTTAGGCAGTTGCCAGTAATTGTGGGCAACCAGCACGCCTTTCTTCTCCCCCAAATCTTTCGTCATATTCCTGAGCACGGTCACGGCAGGGTAGGGACGCAGATAAACGGTTAGATCGTAGATTTGGCCCTGCTCATTCAGCTTCTGGACCCATAAGCCCTCCATCGGATATCCGTCGGCGTCGCAGTCGAATAGCTCGATCAGCAGGTCAGGCGTGGCGATGATGGACGTGTAGGATGAAGCGCTCTGTAT
>DATFQX010000273.1:0-2419 GCA_035263865.1 Xanthobacteraceae bacterium | reverse complement strand
CAACCAGCGTTTGCGCCGCCGATAATGCTTGCCCTCGCGGAACGATTTGCGCCGGCCCTCGGCCACGCCGAGGTAGAACTCCTTGACGTCCTCGTTCTCGCCCAGCGCCTTGGCCTCGCCGTCGAGCACCACGCGGCCGTTTTCCAGCACATAGCCGTAACGCGCGTACTTCAGCGCCATCCGGGTGTTTTGCTCCGCGAGCAGGAACGACACCGTTTCCTTGGCGTTGAGATCGCCGACGATCTCGAAAATCTCCTCGACGAGCTGCGGTGCGAGCCCCATCGAAGGTTCGTCCAGCAGGATCATCTTCGGGCGCGACATCAGCGCACGTCCGATCGCGCACATCTGCTGTTCGCCGCCGGAGATATATCCGGCGGTGGAGGTGCGGCGCTCCTTGAGCCGCGGGAAATAGGAATAGACCAGATCGAGGTCGCGCCGGATGGCCGCGCTGCCGTCGCGGCGCGTAAACGCGCCGGTGAAAAGGTTCTCCTCCACGGAGAGGTGCGCGAAGCAATGGCGCCCCTCCATCACCTGGATGCAGCCACGTTGCACGAGCTCGTTCGGGGAGCGCGCGTGCACCTCTTCGCCGTCGAAGACGATGGAGCCTTTGGTCACTTCGCCACGCTCGGCGGACAAGAGATTGGAGATCGCCTTGAGCGTGGTGGATTTGCCGGCGCCGTTCGCGCCCAAGAGCGCGACGATCTCGCCCCTGGGGACCTCAAGCGACACGCCCTTGAGCACGAGGATAACGTGATCGTAGACCACTTCGATATTGTTGACGGAGAGGATCGGCGTGGCGGTTGTCGCCGCGGCAACGCGATCGCTGGCCGCCCCCACGCCCAAAGGAGGCGGCCCTTCCGCCGCCTCCTTCGCGTTGCGATCGGGATGGGCCGACATCAGTTGGTCACGAGACACCCAGGTGTGAGCTTCTTTTCAGCCGCGTATTTTGCCGCCGCCTCCTTGACCATGGGCGCGATCACGCTGTCGTCGCTGGTGTACCAGTCGGACGTGATCTTCCAGTCCTTGCCGTCCCAGGTCTGGATGCGTCCGGTGCGCGCGCCCTCGTGGTCCTCGCAGGACACCTTGACCGGTTTTAGTTCGTTCTCGAAACCGAGTTGCTTGAGCCGCTCTGCGGTCAGATTGAGGTTCTCGAGGCCCCAACGCACCTGCTCACCGGTCATGGGCTTCTTGCCGAACCGCTCCTGCGCGGTGCGGATCGCCTCGACGCCGAGCATGGCGTTGATCAATCCGCGCACATAAAGGATCTCGCCCGTCTCCTCCCACCGCGCAGTGCCCTGGCCTTTGTCATAGACGTATTTCTTGAGATCGTCGTGCAGCTTGAATCGACCCGAGGTGTGCTGCAGGGTGGCCGAATTGTATCCCTTGGCACCATCTTCGGCCGGCCGAACGTCCGGCTCGGCTCCCGACCACCACACGCCGTACATCTTCTCGCGCGGATAGCCGACCGCGACCGCCTCTTTGATGGCGGTCGAATTCATCACGCCCCAACCCCACAGCAGCACGTAGTCGGGACGGTTCTGGCGGATCTGCAGCCAGGTCGCCTTCTGCTCGACACCGGGATGCGTGACCGGCAGGAACATGGTCTCGAATCCGTGCATCTGCGCGCGCTTCTGCAGGAGCGCGATCGGCTCCTTGCCGTAGGGCGAGTCGTGGTAGACCAGCGCGATCTTCTTGCCCTTGAGTTTGTCGAACCCGCCTTCCTTCTTGGCGATGTGCTGCAGGATGATGTCGGCCGCCGTCCAATAGGTGCCGAGCAGCGGGAAGTTCCACTGGAACACCGAGCCGTCGCGCGACTCCGAGCGGCCGTAGCCCATGGAGATGATCGGGATCTTGTCGACCGGCGCCTTTTCCGTGAGCGCGAACGTGATGCCGGTTGAGAGCGGGATGACGTAGGCGGCGCCGGTCGGACCCTTGCCCTTCAGCCGCTCGTAGCATTCGACGCCGCGGTCGGTGGCGTAGCCGGTGTCGCATTCCTCGAACACGATCTTGACGCCGTTGATGCCGCCATCGCGTTCGTTGATGAGCTTGTAGTAGTCGGCGAGGCCGTTGGCGAACGGAACGCCGTTCGGAGCGTAGGCGCCGGTCCGGTACACCAGCATGGGGATGAACTGCTCGTTCTGCGCCAGCGCCGGCGTAGCCACCGCCACGGCACCCGCGAGCACGATCCCCGCACGTATTCCACTCATCGTTTTGCCATTCATCGGCATTCCTCCATCGACGCGCCTGACCCGCCCGTTGCGGCGGCCGGCTATTGCCAGGGTTCTACCCCGCTTCTAGGCCCGAGTGTGCCCGCGAATTGTCGCGGTCTCAATACGGGAACGGCCATAGCCGAAGCTTTTCCTTGCCGATCGCCCACAGCCGTGCAAGCCCGTGCGGCTCGGCAATCAAGAACAGCACG